>WRJY01000274.1 GCA_009778355.1 Desulfovibrionaceae bacterium
GCTGGCTGTATCTGGCGGTGGTGCTGGATCTGTTCAGCCGCCCGGTGGTGGGCTGGTCGATGAAGCCGCACATGAAGACCGATCTGGTACGAACGGGCATAGCACGCGGCCCAGCAAAGGCAAGCAGCATAATGGCCTTGGCTATGGGATGCGGAAATCGAGGGCAAGGTCATGGGATGAACACCTTGAGACAGTCCCCCCCTATCCGCCTCGCGCACGCCCAGGTAGAGGTGCTTGGCGATGCCGCGCGACCGGCACCGTGGTTGCGCGCCCACATGCGTCAGCGATCGTTTTCCGGCGCTGGCACGGGCAGGCTGAGCGGCGGCGGAGTGCCAGGCGCGTGGTTGGCGCGCAGGCGCTGCAACGCGGTGCGCGTGAGCAGCACGGTGGTGATGGGGACCGTGATGGCCATGAACAGCGCCACCAGCCAGTAATAGGCCGCCAGAGCGCCTTCGAGCGCCGAGAAGTACAGCACGGCGGCGCTGGTGACGCACCACAGGCCCAAAGTGGCGGTAAGCGCGGGCGCGTGCATACGGGGGAAAAAGCCGCTCAGGCGAATCAGCCCGGCGCCCGATGCCAGCGCCATGACCGCGCTGACGAGCAGCAGCGCCCCGACGATGATTTCGATCCACGGCGGCATTACTCGATCACCTCCCCGCGCAGCAGAAACTTGGCGCTCGCGGTGGCGCTGACGAAGCCGAACAGCGCCAGCAGCAGCGCCGGTTCAAAGTAGGTGCTGCTGGCGTGGCGGATGCCCAGCACCAGCATCAGCAGCATGGCGACGATGGTCAGAAAATCCACCGCCAGCACGCGATCTTGCGCCGACGGGCCACGCAGCGCGCGCCACAGCGCCAGCAGCATGGCCAGGGCGTAGCAGGCCAGGGTGATGAGGACGGCGGCGTTCAAAAACAGGCTCACTCGAAAATCTCCATCAGGCGTTTTTCGTAGCGCCGCTTGTAGTCGGCGATGAAGCGCGCCTCGTCGGGCGCGTCCCAGACGTGGATCAGCACGACCGAGCGGTCGGGCGCCATTTCGCACCACAGCGAACCGGGAATGAAGGTGGTGATGGCGCACAGCCAGGCCAGCGCGGTGGGGTCGCGCAGTTCCAGCGGCACGCGCACGAAGCGGCGCTGCGGCGGCCTGCGCTCGCCGCGCAGCAGCGTGGCAAACACGTGGATGTTGGACAGCAGCGAATCCCGGCACACCACGGCCACCAGCGCGATCAGCACCCAGGGCCGGCGCATACGCGGACTTTCGGGCCGCAGCGAGGCGAAGACGACCGGCAGCAGCAGCCCCGCCAGCGCGGCCAGCAGCACGTGGCCCAGGCTGGCCGAGCGCGCCAGCGCCAGCCACAGGCCCGCCAGGGCCAGCGACAGCAGGAACGCGGGCAGCCAGCGGCGCATCATGGCTGCGGCCTTTCCTGGCCGCCGGCGGCGGGCGGCGGCGGCAGCCGCCGCGTGCTCACCACCTGGCTGATGTAGCCGCGCGGCTCGTGCAGCGCGCGTGCGGTGGCCTGCGCGTAGCGCAGCGCCGGGTCGGCCTGCCACACCAGCAAGCCGATCAACAGCAGCAGCAGGGCGATAGGCGTGGTTTCAATCACCCGCAGACGGGGCGCGGGCCGCCCGCTCGGCGCCCAGAAGTAGCGCATGCCGGCGCGCGACAGCGCGATGACGGTCAGCAGGCCAGTGACGATCAGCAGCGCCATCAGCGTCCAGACCGGCGCGGCGACCTGGCTGGCCTGGCCCTGGGTCTGCGCCGCGCCGAGCAGCCCGGTGAGCATGACCACCTTGCCGACAAAGCCCGACAAGGGCGGCAGCCCGGCCACCGTGATGGCACAGGCTGCGAACGCCAGGCCCAGAAACGCCATCGCGGCGGGAATGGCCTGGCCGATCAGCGGGCGCTGGTCGTCGTCGAGGTTCACGTCGGGCGGCGGCAGCAGATCCACGGGGTAGGCGAAGCTTTCCGCCGGTTCGATTTCGCTGACATAGAGCGGGGTTTCCTCCACCTCGCGCGAGCGGTCGATCAGCTCGACGATAAGGAAGAACGCGCCCACCGCCAGTGTGGAGCCGACGGCGTAGTACAGCGCGCCGGCGGTGATGTCCGGGCGGCCAAAGCCGATGGCGGTAAGCACGGTGCCGGAAGACATGACCACGCACGCCGCCACCATGCGCCCCAGGTGGCGCGTACCCGACACGCCAATGGCGCCCACCGCCAGCGTCGCCAGCCCGGCCCACACCAGCGCGCCGCCGCCGAATTGGGCCGACACGCCGGAATCGGGAGCGAACAGCAGCGTCCACACCCGCAGCACGGCGTACACGCCCAGCTTGGTCATGACGGCGAACAGCGCCGCCACCGGCGCCACCGCCGCGCCGTAAGCCGGCGCCAGCCAGAAGTTGAGCGGCCACGCGCCCGCCTTGACCAAAAAGGCAATCGCCAGAATGGCCGCGCCAGCGTGCAGCAGCCCGCGGTCTTGCGGCGCGATGGTCGGCACCACCAGGGCCATGTCGGCCAGATTGAGGGTGCCGGTCACGCCGTACAGAACGGCCACGCCGATCAGAAACAGCGTCGAGGCCAGCAGGTTGACCGCGATGTAGTGCAGCCCGGCCTTGACCCGCGCCGGCCCGCCGCCGTGCAGCAGCAGGCCGTAGGAGGCGGTCAGCATGATCTCGAAGAACACGAACAGGTTGAACAGATCGCCGGTGAGAAAAGCGCCGTTCAGCCCCAGCAACTGCATCTGGAACAGGGGGTGGAAATGCACGCCCGCGCTGTCCCAGCGCCCGCTGGCGTAGGTGACGCCGGCCAGGCCCAGCACCGCGGTCAGCAGCAGCATCATGGCCGACAGGCGGTCGGCCACCAGCACGATGCCGTAGGGCGCGGGCCAGTTGCCGGGCAGGTACACGCCCACCGCCTGCGTCCCGGCCTGGCCGACCCACAGCAGCAGCGCCACCGCCACCAGTAAATTGACCACGCAGGCCAGCAGGTTCAGCGCGCTCTTGAGCGGCCGGCGCGCGTCGCCCAGCAGCAGCATGACGGCGGCGGCGGCCATCGGCAGCAGGATGGGCGCGGCCAGCAGGTGCGGCATCAGCGACTCGATGAACGTCATGCGCCGTGCTCCCGTCCGTCCACGTGGTCGGTGCCCGACAGGCCGCGCGAGGCCAGCATCACCACCAGGAACAGCGCCGTGGTGGCAAAGCCGATGACGATGGCCGTCAGCACCAGCGCCTGAGGCAGCGGGTCGGTGTAGTTTTGCAGGTTGGCCGCCAGCGTTGGCTGAACGATCGGCTCCCTGGCCAGCAGCAGGCTGCCCATCGAGAAGATGAACAGGTTGACGGCATACGACAGCAGCGCCAGCCCCATGGTGACCTGCCAGGTGCGCGGACGCAGCACCAGCCACACGCCGCTGCCGCCCAGCACGCCGATGACGATGGCGAGAATCACCTCCATCAGCGCGCCCCTTCGGCGCTGACCGCCGGACGGCGCCCGCGCACGGTCTGGTGGGCCAGCGCGGTCAGCACCAGCAGGGTCGAGCCGACCACGACAGCGAACACGCCCAGGTCGAACAACAGGGCGCTGGCCAGGTGCATTGGGCCCAGCAGCGGCAGATCGAGGTGCGCGGTGTACGTGGTCAAGAACGGGTAGCCCAGCGCCATCGCCCCCAGGCCGGTGAGCATTGCCAGCAGCAACCCGGCGCCCATCCAGCGCAGCACGGACAGCCGCAGGTGCGCCTCCACCCAGCGGGTGCCGGCCACCATGTACTGCACGATGAAGCCGATCGACACCACAAGCCCCGCCACAAAGCCGCCCCCAGGCTGGTTGTGGCCGCGCAAGAACAGGTACAGCGCGATCAGGCCCGCGACCGGCAGCAGCAGGCGCGCGAAAACCGCCGGAACCAACATGTAGGCGGGCGCCGAGTCCACCGCGGTGCGCGGGTTGTCGAGATCGGACACCAAGTCCGCCGGCGTCAGGCGCTGCTGCGGCGGCAACTGATCCACCTCCTGCGACGGGCGGAAGCGCCGCAGCAGCGCGTACACCGTCAGGGCGACGATGGCCAGCACGCAGATTTCGCCCAGCGTGTCGAAACCGCGAAAGTCCACCAGAATCACGTTCACCACGTTGGCGCCGCCGCCTTCGGGCAGCGCGCGTTCGATGAAGAAAGGCGAGATGCTCTGCGGCGCCGGGCGCGTCATCATGGCGTAGGCCAGCACCGCCATGCCGCTGCCGGCGGCCATCGCCACCAGCAGATCGCGCCCGCGCCGCAGACGGGCGCGCAACTCGACCCTCGGCTCCTCGTCCGGCCTGAGCCTGGGCAGCCAGCGCAGGCCCAGCAGCAGCAAGATACTGGTCACCACCTCCACCGCCAGTTGCGTCAGCGCCAAGTCCGGGGCCGAGAACCACAAAAAGGTCAGGCTCACCGACAGGCCCACCACGCCCAGCAGAATCAGCGCCGCCAGACGGTGGAACTTGGCCAGCAGCGCCACCGCCACCGCGCACACCAGGCCCGACGCCCACATCAGCGCGAAGGCCAGGTCCGCCGGCACGCGCTCGCGGTGCCCCCAGGTAATGCCGCCCTGCCACATGGAGGCCGACGCCACGCCGATGGCGACCACCACCATCACGAACATCTGCACTTGCAGGCGCGCGCCCACGATCCAGCCCAGCAAGCGCCGCGCCAGCCGCTCCAGCCCCAGCAGCGCGCGCTGGAACAGCCGCTGACCGTCGATGCGGCCCAGCAGCGGCGCCTGCCCAAAGCGCCGCGCGCGCTGCCGTGGCGCCAGCCACAGGTACAGCAGCGCGCCGCCGGCCAGCGCCATCAGGCTCATCAGCAGCGGCTTGTTCAGGCCGTGCCACAGCGCCAGGCTGTAGGCCGGCAGCTCGCCGCCGACCACCGGGCGCGCGGCCAGCGCCAGCGTCGGGCCGATGGACCATTGCGGCACGATGCCCACCACCAGGCACAGCAGCACCAGCACCTCGACCGGCACGCGCATCCAGCGCTGCGGCTCGTGCGGCTGGCGCGGCAGGTCGGTGGCCGGCGCGCCCATGAACAAGCCCCAGGAAAAACGCAGCGAATAGACCACGCTGAAGATGCCCGCCAGCACCGCGATCACCGGCAGTCCCCAGTCGAGCCAGGGCCGGGTGTTCAGGCCGATGGTCTCGGCGAAAAACATTTCCTTGGACAAAAAACCGTTGAGCAGCGGCACGCCAGCCATGGCCGCGCTCGCCACGAAAGCCAGCGCCGCGGTCACCGGCATGGCCCGCAGAAGGCCGGACAGCCGCCGCGTGTCGCGCGTGCCGGTCTCGTGGTCGATGATGCCGGCGGCCATGAACAGCGAAGCCTTGAACGTCGCGTGGTTCATGATGTGGAACACCGCCGCCACCGCCGCCAGTTCGCGGTTCAGGCCCAGCAGCAGGGTAATGAGCCCCAGGTGGCTGATGGTCGAATAGGCCAGCAGCCCCTTCAGGTCGGTCTGGAACAGCGCCAGATACGCGCCCAGCACCAGCGTCACCGCGCCCGCGCCGCCGACCAGCCAGAACCAGTCGTCGGTGCCCGCCAGCACTGGCCACAACCGCGCCAGCAGAAACACGCCGGCCTTGACCATGGTGGCCGAGTGCAGATAGGCCGACACCGGCGTCGGCGCCGCCATGGCGCGCGGCAGCCAGATGTGAAAGGGGAACTGCGCGCTCTTGCTCAATGCGCCCAGCAGCACCAGCAGCAGCATGGGCCGGTACAGCGCGTGGGCGCGCACGCGCTCGCCCGCGGTCAGTACCGCGTCCAGGTCGTAGCTGCCGGCGATGTGGCCCAGAATCAGCACGCCGCCCAGCATCGCCAGCCCGCCGGCGCCGGTGATGGTCAGCGCCATGTACGCGCCGCGCCGCGCGTCCTTGCGGTGGTGCCAGTAGCCGATCAGCAGGAACGAAAACAGACTGGTCAGTTCCCAGAAAAACACCAACTGGATCAGGTTGCCCGCCAGCACCACGCCCAGCATCGCGCCCATGAAGGCCAGAAAGAACGAGAAAAAACGCGGCACCGGATCGTCCTTGGCCATGTAGTAGCGCGCATAGACCGCCACCAGCAGGCCGATGCCCAGCACCAGCAGGGCGAACATCCAGGCCAAGCCGTCCATCCGCAGCACCAGATTGAAGCCCGCCGAGGCTATCCACGCCACTTCCTGCCGCAGCGCCGCGCCGCCTTGCAGCGCCGGGTACAGCAGCGCCACCATCACCACCCCGGCCAGCGCCACCAGCGCCGACAGGCTGGCGGCGGCGTTGCGCGCATGGGTGGGCAGCAACGCGGCCACCAGACTGCCGGCGAAAGGCAGCAGGAGCAACAGCATCAGGGTCATGGAGGCAGTTTATCGGACAGCCTGATCGGCGCGGCCCAAGGAAGGGCCATGCGCCGCTGACCGCCGAGGCCAATCAGGCCAGCCCGCGGTCATGGTGAACGGACAAGGAGCGCGTCCCAACGCGGACAGCGAACCCAGGGGAATCAGCCCGCCGGAAAAGGCGGGCTGGAAGTCAAGCGGCGCTGTCCAGCCAGTAGCTGGCGTTGAAAGGGCTGCTCATGCGCAACGCCAGCGGGGAAATATCGACCAGTTTGTCGGTCGGCAATTTCTCGCCCGCGTCGGCGGCGATGGTGTCCACGGGGGCGGCGGCGCCCTCGGCCTGGTTCGCCCGTTCTGCTTGGCCAGCTTGTGCAGAACGGGCTACAGAAAAGAATAGAAGCACCGGAACGGTATCTTGCGGTCGGCCCAGTAATCGGCGGCGTCGCGGAAGATGTCGAGCAACTGCTCGCGCGCCTCCTTGTCGAACTTGGCGTTGGCCGGAATCTGCTCCAGCACCACGATGAAGCCGGGCTGCAACCCGCTTTTGTGCAGCGGGTCGGTCATGCAGTCGTACAGGGCATCGAAGTTCTTGCCGAAGTGCGTGGGAAACATGAACTGCACGGCAATCATGTCCAGCACGTCCTGCTTGGACTGTGCATTGGCCAGGTTGGCGTACAAAAAATGCTGCCCGAGCTGCGCCGCCGCCGCTTGCAATTCGTGTACCTGAAAGGCGCGAATCGACTGCACGATGTTGCTGCGCACGCTCTTGAGCGGAACTTCCTGGGGGGGACGAAGTGGCTGATCCATCTCCGCTGCTTTCTTGATGGTCGGTGACTGATCCGGCTGCCCCATCATCGGGACGGCCAGTTGAAATTGCTCAAATGCCTTCATTGGACGATCTTCTTGAAACTTGCATAGTGGTCGTTCGAGTACCAGCAACCATCGGGCGCCGCGGGGCGCAAGCCGCCGCAAACGATGCGCCGGGCGCCGCGGTTGTCCGCGCCAGGGGTGTCCACGGTGTATTCGCGGTAGTAGCCGCGCCGCTTGCGCGGCAGCAGGCGCTCGCGGTTGCCGAACACCACTCCGTCCTTGTCGTGGGAAAACGGGCCGCCGCGCAGGATCAGCGCGTAAGTGCGCTGCCCCTCGGGGGACAAATCCGCCACCACGACAGTGGCTGCGGCATCACCCCGGGCCGGTTCACGCGCATGAACCAGGTTCACGAAGAACCCCGCCCATGCCAGCAACGAAACCGCCAAGAGCGACCTGGCAGCATACGATGCCGCTGTTCGCATCATGAAAAACACCTTCAGGAAACCCCGGGCTAACCCGAAAAATCCAAGCCGGTAGTGTGACGCAACAGCCACAAAAAAGCAAGTGTTTGCCGAAGAAACAGGCACATACCCATGGTGAATTTCGTGACAAAGTTTGCACTTACCAAACAAAACAGCTTGTAGAGCACATTGGCGAACGTCCGCCGCCAGTATCCGAACGCCCCGCGCGCGACCGTCCGGTCAACGCGATCATGCGGGCAATGGCCGGCGCCGGCGCGTCTTCGTGCTCCAATTGCGCCACCGGTACGAACGCTGGGATCGAAGCCATGTTTGAAAAAATCTGTATTTACGGCGCTGGCGCCATTGGCGGCTGGATCGGGGCGCAGCTGGCCGCCGCCGGCCACCCGGTCGGCGTGGTGGCGCGCGGCGCCACACTGGCCGCGCTGCGCGCGCACGGGCTGCGCCTGCGCGAAGGCCCGGACGCGGATGCGCGCGAACAGGCGCTGCCCGTAACGGCGACCGATCAGCCGGCGGAGCTGGGCGCGCAAGACCTCGTCATCATCGCCGTCAAGGCGCCGGCCATGGCGGACGTGGCGCGCGCCATCGGCCCGCTGATCGGCCCGCGAACCGTGGCGCTGACGGCCATGAACGGCGTGCCCTGGTGGTTTTTGCAGGGCTTCGGCGGCGCGCTGGCGGGGCGCACGCTGCAATCGGTGGACCCCGGCGGCGCCATTGCGCGGGCAATGGCGGCGGCGCACGTGCTGGGCTGCGTGGTGCACGCCAGTTGCCTGACGGACGCGCCGGGCGTGATCCGCCACCACGGGGGCCAGGAGTTGATCGTGGGCGAACCGGCCGGCGGCCACAGCGACCGCGTGCAGGCGCTGGCCGATCTGCTACGGCAGGCCGGGTTCGAGGCCCCGGTGTCCACGCAGATACAAAAGGACATCTGGTACAAGCTGTGGGGCAACATGACGTTCAACCCGATCTGTGCCATCACCGGCGTCACCACCGACCTCGTGCTGGACGACGAACTGGCGCGCGGCTTCGTCAGCGCCGTGATGCTGGAAGCGCGCGAGATCGGCGCGCGCATCGGCGTGCCCATCGCCCAGACGCCGCAAGACCGCCACGCCGTGACGCGCCGGCTGGGCGCCATGAAGCCCTCGATGCTGCAAGACGTGGAAGCGGGCCGCGCGGTGGAACTCGACGCCCTGGTCGGGTCGGTGCGCGAGCTGGGGCAGCTCACCGGCGTGCCAACGCCCTTCACCGACGCGCTGCTGGGCCTCGCGCGCCTGCACGCGCGGGCGCGCGGGCTGTACCCGTAGGTTGTACCCGTAGAGCGCGCCATTTCGATAAAATGGCGGGGTCTGCGGTGCATGCCGGGTTTTATATTTCCTTGAACCAATGCTCATACGAGCACGGGCTTGGAACATCGGCTGGCTGGCGTGATCGTCTCGCGTCAGATGAACCCAAGGTCAGTCTGACCTCGCCCACCTGAACCCTGCGTTCAGGATGACGGCCCGGCGGCATTCGCAGACACCTGTCCGCCCGCACACCCGCCCTCCCCCGACCTTTTCCCCGCTGAACCGGCCTGCGTGCGCGGGCCAGGGTTTTGCCCGCCTCATGCCCATCGAACCGCTGTTGATCGCCAAACTGGCCCTGCTGGGCCTGGCCACGGGCTTTCTGGCCGGCCTGCTGGGCGTCGGCGGCGGCATGATGATGGTGCCCTTCCTCTCGGCCATGCTGGGCGCGCGCGGCGTCGCGCCGGGGCTGGCGGTGAAGATGGCCATCGCCACCTCCATGGCGACCATCATCTTCACCTCGGTCAGCAGCGTGCGCGCACACCACAAACGGGGCGCGGTGCGCTGGGACATCGTCATGCGCCTGGCGCCCGGCATCGTGCTGGGGGCCATGGCGGGCAGCCTGGGCGTGTTCGCGCTGCTCAAGGGCGCGGCACTGTACTTCGTGTTCTGCGGCTTCGTGACCTTTTCGGCGGCGCAGATGTTCCTGGACAAAAAACCCGCGCCCACGCGCCAGTTGCCGGGCACGGCGGGCCTGCTGGGCGCGGGCGGGGCGATCGGGTTCCTGTCGGGCCTGGTCGGCGCCGGCGGCGGTTTCATCAGCGTGCCGTTCATGACCTGGTGCAACGTCGCCATTCACAACGCGGTGGCGACCAGCGCGGCGCTGGGCTTTCCAATCGCACTGGCCAATGTGACGGGTTACGTGATCGGCGGCCGCGGCCTGACCGGGCTGCCGCCCTACTCCTTCGGCTACCTGTGGCTGCCCGCGCTGACGGTCATCGCCTGCTGCAGCGTGCTGATGGCGCCCGCCGGCGCCAAGGCGGCGCACACGCTGCCAGTGAAAAAACTCAAGCGCGCCTTCGCCGCGGTGCTGCTCGCGCTGGCCAGCTACATGCTGTACAAGGGCGTGGGGGCGGCGTCACTATAACCAGATCAAGAACACGCCATCATTTCCGCCCTTTCCGTTAAAAATTTCACACCATCCATGCACGCGCCCCCGCATCGATCAAGTACGATGCCGCTCACTCAACCCC
>WRJY01000275.1 GCA_009778355.1 Desulfovibrionaceae bacterium
CCGCCGTAATAACGGCGGCCGGGGTAGCCCTCGGCGTATTTGTTGGTCAGTTGCGAACCGGCGGCGGCCAGCACGGCGGGGCTGGCGTAGTTTTCGCTGGCGATCAGCTCGATGTGCTCTTCCTGGCGCTGGTGCTCGGCCTGAATGGCGGCCCAAACGTCGGCATCGGCGGCGGCTATGGTGTAACGGGTACGGTCGAACATGAATGGCAGTCCTTGAAAAAGGTTTGATCCCGGTCGGAAGAACCAGGACTGCCCAGGCGAACGGCTATGAAAGAACTTGCGCTTCCCCGTGGTGGCCCACGTCGGCGCCCCGCACGTCGAACGACGTGAGCAGCGCGCTTATCGCCAGTTGCGCAAGCCGGTAAGTTTAGCCGACCCGAGAGGCTCAGAGCCTGTTCAGTGTCTTTTCGCCGTCGCGCAGACACCTTTTCGGGATGGGATGCAAGGCGCGGCGCGCCGCTCATAGTGCATCCATGGGCAAGCGCCGCAACGCCGCAGACCGCCCGAAAAGGTGTCTGCCCGAAGGGTTGGGCCGAAATCGGGCGATTTGGCGACCAAGCCGTTTGCATGGGCAGTAGCCCATGCGGCGCGACTTGACCACCAACTCATCCCGATTGCGGCTCAACGCGATGGCGAAAAGACACTGAACAGGCTCTCAGAACAACGTGGCGACCTTGACCTGGGGCGCCCCGCGGCGGCTGCCGCTGGCCGGCGTGGCGGCAGAATCGGGCGCTGCAGCCGGATCGGGCACGGCGGCGGCGTTGGCGCGCAGTTCCGGCGCGTCATCGTCAGACGGCATCGCGTTGCCCTTGGCCACCCGCGTCAGCCGCGCGTACTCGGCCATCACCTTGTCGGCGTAGCCGCGGTCGGAAGGCAGGTTGGCGGCGCCCACGTACCACTTGAGTCCGGCTTCGATCGAGCCAGCGCGGGCAATGTACTCCCGCAGCACCTTCATGCCCACGCGCAGGTTGGTCTTGGGGTCGAAGGCGGCGTACTGGCCACCGAAATATTCGTATTTGTCCGAATGGATTTGCGTCATCACCTGCATCAGCCCCTGCGCGCCCACGTGACTTTGCGCGAACGGGTTGAAGCTCGATTCGATCGCCATCACGGCCAGCGCCAGCTTGGGGTCCACGCCGCTGGCGCGACCGACTTCATAGGCTTCGGCCACCAGGGCGGCCACCGGCTCGGGGGCCACGCGGTATTTGCGGGCGATCCACAGGGCCACGGCGGCTTGCTCGGGCGGCAGGCTGCTGGGGTTGACCGCGGTGGCGCGCTGAATGGCGCCCGGCTCGGGCGCCATGCCCAGCGCCACCGCCTGACGGGAGGTCAGCCAGGAAGCCAAGCGCTCCTCGCCTTGCTGGCGCAAATCAGGACGAACCAGCAGCAGTGCCGCCGCCAGCAGCACCACCACGCCCACCAGGGCCAGACCGTTGTGGGTGATTTCAAAAAAGCCCTCCGCCACGTCACCGGCAAAGGTCTTGAAGCCGCCTCCCACGGCGGCGAGGTATCCAGATGCTGTCATAGCACTCCTTGTCGTGGCGCATGGCGTGATCCTGAACGCCAGCCGAAAAGGGCAGGGGGCCCCACAGCGCCGGCTGTCCGCAGCCCTTGCGCATCCCGATGCCAGTTTGGCGGACCAGCCTTGCCAGCGCCCATGACGTCAGGCGCTCGACCCTGGCCCGCCGGCCTTTCGTGTCCTGCCGTAACGCGATTTGGCCGGGATCGGCAGCGACGCGAGCATTTCCGGGACGGACGCATTCTAGATGGCGCCCTCATGCTTGGTCAATACTAAAAACTAGAAGTAAAATTCTATTTTTACATAAGAAAGTCAGCGCGCATGATCCGCGCAAGCGCACGGTTCTGGCGTCATGCTTGGGCATGGGCGTTGCTGCTGCTGTCGGCGTGCCATGCCTCCATCAGTCAGGCCAGCCCCGCGCCAACGCGCCCGCCGGCGCAGGCTTATTCAGCGCAAAAATCAGTGGCGTTGGCGCGCGCGCAAATCGGCGTGACCGTGGCCTACGACCCCGCCTATACCGTCATTGCTTACCCGAACGGCGACGTGCCGGCGGACAAGGGCGTATGCACCGACGTGATTATTCGCGCGCTGCGCGGGCAGGGCATCGACTTGCAACGCCTGGTGCACGAAGACATGCGCCGCGCGTTTGCGCGGTACCCCGCGCGCTGGGGGCTCAAGCGCCCTGATCCGAACATCGACCACCGGCGCGTGCCGAATCTCGAAACATTCATGCAGCGCCGAGGCAACGCCCTGCCCGTCAGTCAGAATCCACGCGACTATGAAACCGGCGACTGGGTCACCTGGCGGCTGGGCAGCGAACAATTGCCGCATATCGGCATGGTGTCCGACCGGAGCGCGGCGGACGGCACGCCGCTGATCATTCACAACATCGGGCGCGGAACGCAGGAAGAAAACATATTGTTCGCCTTCCCCATCGTTGGGCATTACCGCTGGCGCTGAGTTTTTCGCCCGGCCAGCGTTCCGCGCCGCCGCATCGGCGACCGGCCAGGGCCTCCGAAAGAGCGCAAATCCGGGCGAAAATACGCCCGTCGCGCGCGCCAGCCCGGCGCGCCAGCCGTCCTTACAGTTCTTCAATAATGTTTCCCTTCTCGCACGACTCCAAAGACCCGCAACCCGAGCCGCAGACCGCCAGCGCGCCCAAGGCCGCCGAGGCGCATCCGCTCGACGCGCTGACGGGCGGCGCGTTCTCCGCCGCCACTTCGGGCGAGCGCGCCCAGCGCGTGCGCGACTGGCTGGCCACGCAACCCAGCCAGGAGCAGATGCAGGAGGTCTTCAAGGAACTCTCGACCAAGGACAAAGGCGCTGCCAAGGCGCTGCGCGAACGGCTCGACGAGTTGCGCCGCGCCAAGAACCAGGAAACCGTGGTCGCCGAATGGGAAGCCAAGGCGCAGGCGCTGCTGCAATCGGCGCGCCTGAACATCGCCGACACCCTGGCCTGGCAGCGTGACGCCGCCAAGGCCGGCGCGCCGCTGTCGCGCGAGCCGCTGGCCGGCCTGCGCGCGCGGCTGACGGCCCGCGTCGAACAGGTCGAGGACTTGCAGCAGCGCGTGATGGTGCAGCGCGAGGCCGCGATGCTGCTGGCCCAGCGCATCGAACTGCTGTCCACCAAGCCGCTGCTCGAAGCCGAGGCCCAGCAGCCCGGTCTGGACCAGGACGTGAGCCGCTGGCAGGCCCAGGCCAGCCAACTGCAAGCCGACCCGCAATGGCCCAGCGTGGACCTGCGCTACCCGCCGCAGATCGAGTCGGCGCAAACCCAGCTTGCCGCCGTGTGGGACGCCTTCAACGCCGCGCTGGCGCAGGCCCTGGCCGCGCGCGCCGACGCCAGCGCGCCGCTGCCGGCCCAGCCCGTGTGGGCCGACGAACTGCGCGCCGCGCGCGATCACGCCAAGGTGCCCGCCGCCGCCGACAAGCCGGCCAGGCCCAAGGTGGACCCCGAACAGCGCGCCGCCGCGCAAAAGGCCATCGAAGCCGGCGTGATGCTGCTGGAACAGGCCGTGACCGCCGGCCACACCAAGAACATGCACAGCGCCACCAACGCGCTGCGCCAGTCGCTCAAAACGCATGGCCGGCTGATCGACGACGCGCTGGAAGCGCGCGTGCACGCCGCCCTGGTCTCCGCTGGCGAACTGGAAGGCTGGCAGCGCTGGAGCGCCGACAAGGTGCGCGAGCAACTCCTGGCCCGCGCCGAGGCGCTGCTGGTCAAACGCAAGATCAAGGCCGCGGCTGGCGCGCCCGCGCAGCAAGACGTGGCCGGCCCGTCCGCGCCAGAACCCGTTGCTATCGAGCCCGCCGCCGATGCCGTCGGCGTGACCGAATCACTGCTTGCCGCTCCTGAAGAAACCCCTGCCGACAGCGCCAGCCAGGACAGCACGCCTGCCGCCGCCGATCAGCAACCCGCGGCGCCCGCGCCCGGCGATGCTCCTGCGCCCGCCACCGGCGACGCAGCCACCGATGCGTCACCCGGCACAGTGCCCGACGCGCCTCAAACCGACGCCGACAGCGCCGAACCCGCCGCCCCGGCGCTCGAACCCGGCTACGAACTGATGCCCGCCATGGGCGGCCGCAAGCTGCAAGACACCATCCGCAAACTGCGCGAAGAATGGAAAACCGCCGACCAGGGCGGCGCGCCCAACCACGCACTGTGGAAGCGTTTCGACCGCGCCCTGAACGCCGCCCACAAGTTCGTTGACGAATGGATCGCCGGCGCGCGCGCCGAGGCCGCCGAGCACCGCGCCCAGCGCGAGGCGCTGATCGATGAAGTCAACGCCTGGGCCGTGCGCCACGCCAGCGCCGGCGAGGACGGCCAGCACGCGGACTGGAAAACCATCAACCGCCAGGTCCACCAGTTCTCCGAGCGTTGGCGCAATGCCGGCCACCTGTCCGAAAAGCAATTCGCCGAACTGCAACCGCGCTGGAAAGAAGCCATCCACGCCGCCGCCCTGCCGCTGGAAACCGCGCAAAAGCAAAACGCCGCGCGCCGCCAGGCGCTGATCGCCGAGGCCGAGGCGCTGGGCGCCGCGCCGCAGTTGCGCATCGACGCCGTCAGGGCCTTGCAGCAGCGCTGGCAAGCCGAGGCCCAGGCCGTGCCGCTGGAGCGCAAACACGAACAGAAACTGTGGGACGCCTTCCGCAAGCCGATCGACGAAGCCTTCAACCGCAAGAGCGCCGAACGCGAAAAGCAGCAGGCCAGCATGAGCGAGCACGACAAGGCCGTGCTCGAAGCCGCCAAGGCGCTGGAAGCGGCCAACGCCAGCGGCGACGCACAGCAGATCCGCGCCGCCATGGCGCAACTCGAAGCCGCCACGCGCGGACAAAGCGCCGCGGCGCCGCAAGCCCAGCCAGCTCAAGCGCCGGCGTCAGCCGATGCAACGCCGCCAGCGCCTGACGACGCAGCCGGCGAAACGCCCGCCGCCGAGGACGGCGATGCGGCGGCAGCGGTGCCCGCGCCAGCCCCCAAGCCCGCCAAGCCCCTGATCGCCATGCGCGGCGACGACCGCCCCGGCGCCAAAAAAGCCGAACCGGCAGGCCGCCCCGCCGGCAAATTTGGCGATCGCCCCGGCAGCCGTCCTGGCGCGCCGCGTCCCGGCCCTGGCGGCGAGCGCAGCAGTCGCTTTGGCGGCGATCGCAACAACAGCCGTTTCGGCGACCGCCCGCCGCGCGAAGACCGTGGCCCGCGCCTGGGTGACGCCGCTTTCCGCGCCCAGCGCGACGCCGTCGAGAACGCCCAGGTCCAGTTGCGTAAACTGGCCGCGCAGGCGCACGGCGAAGCGCTGACGCAACTGCTCGGCGCCTGGCAACAGCGCCAGCCCGATCAGGTGCCCAGCGTGCAAGAACTGGGCCGCCGCGTCACGCCCGCCGTGCGCGCCGCGTGGGCGCAGGCCATCGGCGGCAGCGGCAGCCCGGCAAGCAAGGCCAGCGAAGCCCTGCTGCGGCTGGAAATGGCCGCCGAATTGCCCACCCCCGCCGAACACCTGGACGCCCGCCGCGCCCTGCAACTGCAATTGCTCACGCGCCGCAACGACCCCGCGCCCGCCCAAACCTGGGGCCAGGACGCGGCAGCCGTGCTGGCCACCCCGCACGACCAGGCCAGCGCGCGCCGGCTGCAAAACGCACTCAAGGCGCTGCTGGGCCATTGAGCGTTCCGGCTGGCTGCTCACGCTTGCCAGCGGTGGCGTTGTGCTTAGACTTCAATGGATCACACCATTGTTCGCAAGGAAATCGCATGAAGACCCTGCTGGCCGTCGATGGCAGCCTGTACACCAGGAAGATGCTGGCCTACCTGAGCACGCATCTGGAAATGTTTTCCGACAACCACCAGTTCACCCTGCTGTCGGTGCAAGACCCGCTGCCGCCACGGGCGCGCGCCGCCGTCGGCAAGGAAGCGGCGGACGCCTACTACCTGGAAGAATCGGCCAAGGCGCTGGAGCCGGCGCTCAAGTTTCTGGCGCGCCACCACATCAAGGCCAAGGGCATGACCAAAATCGGCAACGCTGGCGAGGTAATCGCCAAAACCGCGGCCAGCGGCCACTTCGACCTGGTCATCATGGGCTCGCACGGTCACGGCGCGCTGCGCAACCTGGTAATGGGATCGGTCGCCGCCAAGGTGCTGGCGCAGTGCAAGACCCCGGTGCTGCTGGTGCGCTGACCTTGCAACAAACGCCCATCGGCGTCAGCGCCCATTCAACTGGCGGAAACAGTTGATTGTCCATCACAAGGTTCAAACCACCGGCTTTGAGCCGGTCAACTTTAGCTTCGAGATAGGGGCGTAGAGTGAAAGGTCATGGACCACAGATACGGCAGCCACACGGTCTACCAGATTGAGTACCACTTCGTGTGGGTGACGAGGTACCGCTACAAGGTGCTGACGGTGGAGGTAAGGCAGATGGGCCATGCTGGCTTTCTATCTGCCAGCAGGTATCGTGTTGGACCGCAATCGGGATGAGTTGGCGGCCAGGTCGCCGGATTGCGGCCAATCCTTCGGGCAGACACCTTTTCGGGCGGTTTGCGGCGTTGCAAATCCTCGCCATAGCGGGGCTATGGCTGTGGTTTGCGCCTTGCATCCCATCCCGAAAAGGTGTCTGCGCGGGCCCGCTGAGATTGTAAACAGACTCTTAGGGTCAGCATCACGAGATGCAGAGTCGCCTGCCCGCAGTGGTGCGGACAGGCATGGGACTGAACGCCGAACAGCGTCAACGCCGGCCACCGGAGCGACCGCCGCGGTCGTCATCCTTTGAACGGTCGTCAGACTTGGGCGGTGGACGTTGCTGCGGCTGCGGTGATGGCGCTGCCCTTGATTGCGGCTGCTGCGATGGCGCGGCGCGCGGCTGCGGCGGGCTGGGCGGCGGCTCGGCGGAACGTTGCGGGTGTACCGCGTTGTTTTGCGGGCGCTGTATTTGCGGCGGTTGCTGCTGCGGCTGCGGGCGCTGCGCTTGCGGTGGTTGCGGCCTCTGCTGAGGAGGGGGCTGAAAACGCGGCGCTGGCTCGCGCTGCAAGCGGTTTTGGTTCTGGCCGATGTTGGCTGGCGGCGTTGCGGAGCGGACTGCTGGAGCGGCGTTGCCGGGGGCCGTGGGTGGAGCAGACGTGCCGGACGCTGGAGCGCCGGAAGGTGTGCGGCGGCCATTGGCAGGACCGGGCTGGGGCGCTGCTGCCGGGCGGTTGCCACCCATCATGGGGCTGGAGACAGCGCTGGGAGCCTGGCTGCGTGGTGCGGGGCCGCGCGGCGCGCCGGGCCGAGGCAAAGGCGCCGCTGCTGGCTTGGCGGATGCTGGCGGGGCCGTGTTGGCGCGCGGCTGCGGGGCGACCATTTGGGCGTTGTTCAGCGCGCCGGGCGGCAGGCGATTGCCGTCGGTGAAGCGGGGGGCTTTGCCGCGCGCGCTCTGGTTGCCCAAGCCGCCGGACGGCGCGGCGCTGATGGCGCCGGGCAGGCGCTGGTAGCGGTAGCCGTTGCTGGACGGCGGGCGGTTGTCGCCCCGGTTCAGACGGCCGAGGTAGTTGCTGCTGGCGCGGTAGCCGGGTTGCCAGTATTCGCCGGGCGCCAGCGGGAACCAGGCCGCCGCCGGCAGGCCGACGCCGACCGAAAGGCCCCATTGCGCGCCGCCGCTGTTGCCGCCGCCGACAAAGCCCACCAGCGCGGGCGCGTACACGGGCCGGCGCGCCACCGGGCCGGGTACCCAGGCCCAGCGCGGGCCGATTTGCGCCCAGCGGCCATAGTGAAATGGCGCAAAGCCCCAGGGAGCGGCGTCCACCCAGGTCCAGCCCCAGGGTTCGACCCAGGTCCAGTTGCCGTCGCGATAGGGCGCCCAATCGTCCGCCGCCGCCGTGGGGTACCAGACGGGGCCGTAGGTAGGGTCTTGGTCCCATTGGCCGTAGCTGTCGAGCATCTGGTAGCCGGGCATGTCGCGCGAGACGTAGTTGGCCGAGACGGACTGGTCTTCCTGTGCGTCGCGCGCGGCGGCCCACTGGTCGAGTGTGTCGGGAAGGTCCACCGGGCCGCGCCGTACCATGGCCAGCGTGCGACCGCTGAACGTGGCTTGCTGGCCGTCGATAACGGGCACGGACTGGCCGGCTTCGCCATACACGGTGGCGGCGCCGGCGCGCACGGCCACGCGGGTGGCGCCCGCGCCGGGATCGACATCGACGCGGTATTCGCCCGGCTGGTTGGCAACCACGGCCAGTTGAGGGGTGTCGATTTCGACCCGCTCGCCGGGTTGCAGATCGCGCACCCGCACCGACAGCGCGCCTTCGGTCAGCGCGACCTGGGCGGTAGCGTCGTCCAGCAGGGTCACGTCGAGGCTGGTCTTGCCGTACAGGCGCAGCACCGTCCAGCCGCCGTGCAGTTCGGTGCGCGAGCCGGGGTCGGTGGCGATAGCGGTGCCGGTGGTGACGGGCCAGTTCAGCGCGGCCTGGGCCCAGTCGCTTTCGCCCGGCGAGGCGATCCAGGCGCCGCCGTCCTGCGCGCTGATGTAGGCCACGCGGCCCGGCGGATCAAAGGACTGTTGCTGTGGTGGTGGTTGCTGCTGCGGTAGCTGCGCGCAGCCGAACAGCGGCACAGCCGCCAGCAACGCGCTGCCCAGCAGGCGGCGCCAGAAGAACGAAGAGATGGTGGTGGTCATGACTTTTGAATGTGCGCGTGGAAAAAAACCAAGGCGCCCGATGACTGGGCATCGTCATTCTTTAACGCATGGGTGTCAAATTCGGTTCGCGCCGGCAAGGAAACGTAAAGTTGCCCAGCCGGGAAAGGGCGTATCAACTCGCCAGCGCGGCCTTGACGGCGGCGGACACCAGGCCCATGTCGGCCTTGCCGGCCAGGCGCTGCCTGGCCGCACCCATCACTTTGCCCATGTCGCCGGGGCCTGGGGCCTTGCCCGTTTCGGCGCCCAGCCCGGCCACGATGGCCTGAATCTCGGCGGCGATTTCGTCCGCCGACAGGCGCGCTGGCAGATAGGCTTGCAGTACCGTCATCTCGGCGCTTTCATGATCGACCAGGTCCTGGCGGCCAGCCTTGGCGAAGGCGTCGATGCTATCCTTGCGCTGCTTGACGAGCTTGTCCAGAATGCCGACGATGGCCGCGTCGTCCAGCGTCACGCGCTCATCGACTTCCTTTTGCTTGATGGCCGCCTGCAGCAGGCGGATGGCGCCCAAGCGAGCAGTGTCCCTGGCGCGCATGGCGCTCTTCATGTCTTCGGTGATGCGGTCTTTCAGACTCATGGCGTGGTCTCTTTCCTGGCGAAAAACAGAAAAGGCCCGCTGAGCGTACCCGGCGAGCCTTCCAAAACTTCCAACAAGCGTGCGTGACTATCTATCAGTACAACTTCTTGGGCAGTTGCATACTGCGCACGCGCCTGTGGTGGCGCTTGACGGCGGCGGCCTTCTTGCGCTTGCGCTCGGCGGTGGGCTTTTCGTAGAACTCGCGGGCGCGCAGTTCGGTCAGCAGGCCCAGCTTCTCGATGGTGCGCTTGAAGCGGCGCAGCGCCACGTCAAACGGTTCGTTCTCTTTTACGCGGATGGTGGTCATTCAAAAACCGTGATTTGAGTGTGCGGCCAGAGGGCGGGAAGGAAGATCGGACCTTCGCGCCATGCGCCGCGGGAGCGCCCCGCTCGTGTATCTGGTATTTGGCCGGCGGGGCTGACGGCCAGCAAAGTTCGCTATTTTAAGCGATTTCGGCGGCAGCGCAATCCACGGGCTGGTCCGCGCCTGGAACTGGCGGCAGGCAACAGGCAGCAAGCCGCGCTGGCTGGATGATTGCTATACTGACCCTCCTTCAGCGCCGATTTGCCTCTGCTTGCGGGCGCTCAACAAGTACTGCTAAATCCGAGCAACCCGGTTGCGTGATTTGGCGTACCGGGTTTTTTTGTTGCCATGCCGTTCGTTGCCACGCCACAGACCATGCACTTCGAGGCGCCGCTGCCGCTGCAAAGCGGCGCGTCGATCCGCGCCTACGGCCTGGCTCACGAAACCTACGGCCAGCTCAACGCCGCGCGCGACAACGCCGTGCTGATCTGCCACGCGCTCAACGCCTCGCACCACGTGGCGGGCGTGTATGCGGGGCAGGACCGCAGCGAAGGCTGGTGGGACAACATGGTCGGCCCCGGCAAGCCGGTGGACACGGAGCGGTTTTTCGTCATCGGCGTCAACAACCTCGGCTCGTGCTT
>WRJY01000276.1 GCA_009778355.1 Desulfovibrionaceae bacterium
GTCTCGGCCAGCGTGGCTGTTGAGCAGGCCCACGACGTTTTCAAGGACCAGCCACTGGGGCCGTATTTCGGCGGCGATGCGGCAGACTTCCCAAAACAATCCGGTTCGGTTTCCCGCGAGGCCGGCGCGCGCGCCCATGCTGGACACGTCCTGGCACGGAAAGCCGCCGACGAGGACTTCGACGGGTTCAAGGTTGTGGACGCCGACGGCGCGCACGTCGTCGTACCGCCGGGCGTGGGGGAAGTGGCGGGCGAGGACGGCGCGGCACAGGGGGTCGATTTCGACTTGCCAGGCGGTGGTGAAGCCGGCTTGCTCGAAGCCGAGGTCGAAGCCGCCGATGCCGGCGAACAGGCTACCGACGCGCGGCGCTTGGGGGTTTGTTGGGGTGGGTTGTTGGCCATTCATGGGTCTCGGTTGAATGGCCCTCTGGGGGCGCTGGTTCGGGGCGCGCGGCCCTCAGGTGGTTGATTGTGCCGCAGCGCGGGCATTTGATTTGGAGGATGGTGTATTTTCCCGCGCCGAGCTTGCGCGAGCAGGCGCCGCAGCGGATGTCTTGTTGTTGCATGGGTTGCAAGCCTTTTGCAAAGTTTGATAGGCTTGGCCCCGCCTGTGCACAGGTGGCGGGCCTTGCCGGGCTTGCAGGCGTAGTCTGCGGGTTCGGGGCTTGGCCGGGTGCTCCAACATCCGGTCAGGTCGCCCGTCTTTTTTGCTATCCAAAAGGATGCACTATGGGCGGCGCAGCGGCTTGTTCCGTGATGACCAGCGTCAGCCGGGCGGCTTGGTTATCGTTGCAGTAGGCGGTGGCGGTCAATATGTCCGGGGCGGGGATGGGGACGGGAATTTGCGGGCCGGGCGGGAGATCTGTCGGGGGGAGCGCCGGCGCGGGCGTCTTAAGGTACACGTACACCATGTTGCCTGCGCTGATGGCGCGGTGGCCGGCGGCGCACTGGCTGGGCGCTTGGGGGTCTGGGTTGTTCCAGGCCAGTTGCCAGCGCGCTTTGCAGAGGTTGCTGCCTTGCAGGACGCCGATGATGACGGGGGGCATGACGCCGCCCAATGGAATTTCCAGGTAGGTGCAGCGCAGACCTGGGCTTTCGAGCGGCGCGCCGTTGTCGTTGAAGGTGTCCGGCTCTGCCTGCCATGTGGATTGGCCTTGCGTCCATGCGGGCGAGTTGCCGGCGGGGCGGCTCCAGCCCGCGCCGTTTTCGGGCGGCTGCCACGGCGCGGCGTCATTGGCGCTGGTCAGCGAGGTTAGCCAGCCTGCTCCCATCACGTCGCATGGGCAGCACGGCGGCGGCTCTGGCTCTGTTTCGGGCGCCAGCGGCTGCAACTGCATTTCCAGTTCGACCCTGGCTCCCGGTATCTGTTGCACGGGGGTGGAGGGGAAGAATCGGCGGCGCTCGGTCATACGACGATGGCCGCTTCGGTGGCGGGGTAGCCGTCGGCTTCGATGAGCAGGACGTGGCGGCCACGGGCGACGGGAAAGCTCACGCGCCCGGCGCTGTCGGCGATGCGGGTGGCGTTGCCGTCGAGGGTGATGCGCGCGCCGGCAAGGACGCGGCCTTGTTCGTCGCGGGCGGTGAAGATGATTTCGCCGTTGGCGATTTCGACGGTGATGCCGGGCTGGATGAGCGGGTCGAAGGCGCTGGATAGTTGCGTGGTTTCTATTTCGGGTTCCGCGCCGGCGGGCGCTTCGATTTCGCCTTGCAGGCTGGCCGAGGACAGGTCCAGCCGCGCGGCCAGCAGGCGGTGGCGGCCGGCCAGCGGCGAGAGGGGGTGCGCGACGTCCGCCCACGCGCCGGTGGGCGCGTCGGCCCAGGATTGGTTCCAGCTCATGCGCCAGCGCGGGCGGGCCAGCCAGGCGAGGATGCGCCGGCCCAGCGCCTGGGCGTGGCGCGGGGTGCGCAGCCAGGGGGCGGGCCACTCGAGGGCCAGTTCGCCGTAGTCCTTGATGGCCTGGCTGGCGCGCAGTTCGATGGCGCGGCCGTAGCGGGCGGCGGCGTGGTCGTAGTCGTAGAGGACGCGCAGCACGGTGACCAGGCCGGTGGCGGCGGTGGCCGCTTGCACGTCGGCGGCTGTGAGACGGTTGATGGGCAGGGCCGGGGCGGCGGGGTCGGGCAGGGGCGGCCAAGTGAGGGCGATGCCGGGCATGGCCGCTGACCAGGCGCCGCCGGCCGATTGCATGAGGCCGTCGATGGCCGCGCGGATGGTGATGGCGTTGTCGGCCAGCAGGCCGCCGAGAACGAGGCCGGCGGTTTCGGTGCGGTAGTCGTCCAGGTCGGCCCATTGGACGGGGGCGCGGGCGAGGTTGGCGAGGATGTCGAACAGGATTTCGGCGGGGGTTTGCAGCAATTGTCCCGTGTCGGGGTGCATGCGCGCGCGCAGGGTGACGGACAGGCGTTCGCCCTCGGCCAGCGGCGTGGCCAGTTCGATGAAGCTGGCCGCGCGGCCAGTGCTGTCGACGGCGTTGCTCCAGGCCCAGGCGGGGGTGGACACGTCGTCGCGCTTGACTTGATCGACGCCGGCGATGGGGTGGTCGAGCAAAAAGAAGACGCGCTGGTCGGCGCTGTACTGGATGGGCGCGAGGGTGACTTGGCCCCAGCCCCAGGGCAGGACGCGCACTTCTCGCCAGCCGCCCCAGACGGCGCTGGTGCGCAGGGGCAGGTTGTCGGACAGGGGGCGGTCCATGCCGGATTCGAGCGTGAGGCGGGCGCTTTGGCCCAGTTGCACGCCGGTGACGACGCCCTCGAAGATGGCGCGCTCGCCCAGGTACAGCCGCGCGGCGCGGCGCACGGGAGGGCGCTGGCCCCACAGGCCGGTCAGGTGGCCGCTGGCGTTGTCCAGTTCGACATCCATGTGGCTGGTGGGCGCGGGGGCGATGCCGGGGATGGACAGGGGGCGCTCGATGGGCGGCACGGTCATCAGCAGGGGCAGGCTCAGTCCCAGCGCGGGCGGGGGGATGGGCGCGCCGGCGGGCAGCAGGTTGAGCGTGACGCCATCGGCGCCGCCGTCGATTTGCAGCCAGGCGTTCATGCGAACACAGGCTCCAGTTCCAGCGATGCCGAGAGGATGCGATCGCCCGCGGCGTTGGGCTGCCAGGCGTGTTCGTCGGTGACTTCCAGCGCGTCGGCGGCAAAGCGCACCAGGGCGGCGTCTTGCGGGTGCTGGGCGTGGGGGGCGAACAGGAGCGGCTCGTCCCGGGTTTGCGCCCAGTCGAGCAGGGACAGCAGTTGCTCCACGTCGGCGGCGAGCAGGGCGCTCGATTGCGCGTCGCCCGGCTGCCAGCCGATGCTCCAGCCGTCGCCCGCGCCGGCGTACAGGCTGGCGGGGTTGATGCCTTCGCCGCGCTTGATGGCCCAGCGCCGGTTGCGCCGGCAGGCGCTGGCGTGATGCCGTGTCTGCATGGGCTGGCCGGCCCACAGCCAGCCGATGGCGCCGCCGGGGGCGTTGGCGATGTTCAGGCGCAGGTAGCGGGCGGGCGCGGCGATGAATTGCACGGCCACGGGGCGCGAGATGTCGAGCGGCTGCGGGGCGCTCCAGGCCAGGCCATCGACAGACAGCTCGAACGCGACGGTTGCGCCTTCGGGCAACTGGTAGCGCGCCAGCGCCACCGCGCCGATGGGCTGCATGCCGCCAAAGTCCAGCGTCATGCTCGCGCCATCGCCCGCCCAGCCCCAAGTGGCGGCCCGCGCGTCGCGCACGTGGCTGGCGGCCCAGGGCTGATGGGCGATGAAGGAGAACGCATCGCCGGGGACGAAGGAGGGGGCGGCTCCGGAGTCGAACTGGACGGCCAGGCCATCTTCCAGATCGGCGGCGCCATCGGCGGGGATGTCGAGCGTGGCGCTCCACGGCCCGCCGTCACGCCGCCACTGGTATTGCCCGGCTTCGACGGCCAGCGTGAACGCATCGCCCAGCACGAAGGGGATGCCGCCGGGCGCCAGCAGCAGGTCGATGCCCGCCGCGCTGTATGTCGGGATGGGCGAACCGCCGGTTGGAACCACGTAGTCGGGCAATGCGCCCGATGCGCTGGCGGCCACGCGCCAGGTCTGCACGTCGGTGCCGTCCACGCCGCCGGCCAGCCAGGCGGGGCCGGCGCCGATGGTCTGGATGATGGCCTGGTCGCCCACGCGGTAGGGGCGCTCGCCATCGACCTGCTCGATGCGCACGGTGATGGTGTCGCCTTCCATCAGCCGGTCGGGGCAGGCCACGACGAGGCCGAAGCCGAACTCCATCGTGGTGTAGGGGCGGCCGGTTTCGGTGTCGCGGCGCGAGCTGATGTACGCCTCGTTGGTGAATGCGGGCAGGTAATACCCATCGACGTCGGCCCACCAGTAGTCGCCGCCGTGGTCAATCCAGCAGCCGCCCGCGTCACTGCTGCTGGAGTCAATTTTTGGGACGATGCCCGCCAGGGTGCGGCAGTAGTCCATGCGCGCCGTGTAGCGGCGCTGTAGCTGGGTGATGAGGGCGCGCAGGCCCGTGCTCGCGCTTTCCGCGTCGTACTGCCCGGCCAGATCGGCAAAGCGCATGTCCGGCAGGCAGCGGTACACCAATTGGCGTTGGCTGCCGTCCAGCACGGTGACGGTCAATGTGAACGGTTCTCCGCTGGCGTCCCACACGGGGTCGGCGGGGTCTGTCCAGCCGGGGTCGCCGTCCAGCATGACGACGGAAGGCGGCGGCTCTTGCCCGATGCCCACGCCATCGACGCTGACGAGCAGGAACGACAGCTTGTTGACGGGGTTGACAAACACCCAGCCCGGATTGCCGCCCTGCGACGATGAGCCGCCGTTCACGCCGAGGCTGTTGTTGATGCCCATCAGCCAGGCCAGGTCGTCCTGCATGTCGGCCAGCGCGGCGTCCCATTCGGCCAGGGCCGGCGCTTGCTCGTGGATTTCGGCCAGCCCTTGCGCAAGCGCGGCGGCAGCGAGGTCGGCAAAGTCCATGTCGGGCCGAATCGCCTGCGCGCTTATGCCAGGTTGCGTGTTGGCCGCCATGAACTGCGCGCGCCATTGGTAGAGCGCCTCCAGCCGCGTTTGGTACGCAGCGTCTATGGCCATATCGTCCTCCGGTTCCAGCCCCAAACACCGCATCGACACGAGGGGCGTGGGCATGTCGGTGCATTGGCAATCCGGCGGCGGCCGCCGCTGGTAGCGAAAGGTGACGGTGAGCGGCGCGGCGTTGATGCCCAGCCGGAAGGGGCGCAGGCAGACGCTGGGCACGCCCATCGTTTCGGGCCGGGAGGCCGGCTGGTATTTGAACGACCAGCGCCCGCTGCCCAGCGCCGCCGGGTCGATGGCGGGCACGGTAAACAGCGCCGCGTCGCTGGCGTAGGCGATGCCGGTGGTGGCCACGGGCAGCGCGCCCGATACGTCGCCAAACACGCTCCAGCGTTCGGCGCCGACCAGGTCGGCGTTGATGCAGCGCACGGTGACGGTTTGGGTGGGCGCGGCGGGCGGCGCGGCCACGTCGGCCAAACTCACGCCGGACAGGGCCAGCAGCCAGGACTGGGTGCGCAGCGGCACGTCGATGGCCGCTTGCCCGCCCGCCGTGCGGTCGGCCACGACGACGCCGGCCACTTCGATCAGCGCGGAGCCGGCCAGGGCGGCGAGCAGGTCGTAAAACGTGATGATTTCGTCCTGACCCGCGCCGGCGTCGCCGAAGGTTTCCGTGGACACGCCATCGGTTACGGTGACTACGTAGCCTCCCGTCACGCCCAGAACCGGCGCGCCGGCGGGCGCGTTGCGCTCGAGCGCGGGCGAGACGCCGAACTGCCAGGCGCCGTCCTTGAAGCGCCGCCAGGGCCGGTACACCTGCGGGTCGTTGCCGAAGACGATGCGCGGGCTGGCGGGGTCGA
This sequence comes from Desulfovibrionaceae bacterium, assembly GCA_009778355.1. Lineage (GTDB taxonomy): Bacteria > Pseudomonadota > Gammaproteobacteria > Burkholderiales > Burkholderiaceae_C > Ottowia. The sequence goes on from WRJY01000276.1 coordinate 5,852, forward strand.
GTTGCTGCGCGTCATTGAGCGGCAGGCCGCCAAAGTCCCACTGCGGGCCGGTTTGCACCGCCGTGCCGGCAGGCCACGCCGACAGCAGCGCCCAGGCGGTGGGCGCGAGGATGAGTTGCGGCTGCACGCTGATGCGGATGCTGTTGCCCGCTGAGCCGGCGGCGCGGGCGCGCAACTGCACTTCGCGCACGTCCAGCAGGGCGTGGGCGGTGCGCACGCCCAGGTCGGCCAGCGTCAGGGTCAGCCCTTGCAGGGGCGCGAGGCCGCCCACGGCCAGCGCCTGTAGCTGGCCATTGCCGACGCCGGTGAACTGCGGCACCGAGGCGCGGGGGATGCCGTCTTCGGAGACGACGCGCACCTCGATGGCGGCATCTTCATGCCCGGTGTAGTCCCCGGCCAGCCGCGCCCGCCCGCCGCCGGCGCGCTGCGCGGCCACGCGCTCGATGGCCGAGGCCGCGCGCACGCTGGAGGCCGACAGCGCGGCTTGGCGGGCGAGATTGTCGCGGCCTGAGAGGAAGCGTTGCACCGAGGGCATGGGGCGATGTTCCTGCAGTGGCTGGCGTCATGCCGATAAAAGAGTTTTACGAATGAGGCCGGTTCAGTCCGATGGCTGCGGAGCAAGCCGTGCCAGGGCAGCCGTGGCCGGGGTTTCCCCGGCCAGTGGCTGCGCCCCCTTGCAGGGGGGAGGCGCAACATCGCGCAGCGAGTGGAGCCTGGGGGTGGGCGTCATCTCGCCAGCCGCGCGAGCTTCTTGAGCTCCGGCTCGATCATCCGCGCCAGCGCCGCCGGGTCATTGACGCCGGTGGCGTTGAGCGTGATGCTGTAGTTGTTGTTGGTGGTGGGCGCGGCCAGGCCGCCGCTTGCGCCGCCGCCCGCGCCCGCGCCGCCCGACGAGCTGCTTGTGGAACTGCCGCCGCCCGAGCCGCCCGAGCCGCTGGAGCCGCCTGAGCCGCCCGAACTTGAGCCGCTGGCGCGTTCCTTGGCCTTGCGCTGCTTTTCTTCTTCTCTGTAGATTTGGGCGAGCAGGTCGAGTTGCTCGCCCAGCAAATTGATTTCCTGCTTGATGCGTTCGACTTCCTGCTGGTCGCCGTTGATTTGCGCGCGCTGCAAGTCGATCTGGAGCAGGGCTTGCTGGCGCTTGACTTCGGCCACGTCGCGCTCGTACTGCGCCTTGGCAATCTGCTCCTGTGTGCCATTGAGCTCCAGCAGCTTCAGGCGCAGATCGTCCACGCCCTTGGCGGCGCTGCCGCCTTGTTCCTCTAGCTGCTTTTGCTGCTTTTCCAAAAGCTCCAACTGATAGACCAGCTCGGCGTGCTCGCGCGTAAGCTCCTGCACGTTTTTGGTGGCGTCCCACACCAGCTTGGCGACTTCCTGCGCGTATTTGCTGGCCGCCGCGCCGGCGGCAAACCAGGTGCCTTGCAAATCACCGAGCGCATCGTTGTGCTCGTGGGCCTGTTCCACCAGGCCCCGGCTGGCGTCCCAGGCGGCATTGGCCATGCCGGCCATTTTGTCGCCCGCGTCCTTGGCCGCCGCGCCCACGCCGGCGGTGGCCTCGGCGGCCTTGTTCATGGCCTCGACAATCGACTTGCCGGCTTCGTCGGTCTTGATGGCAAAGCCGTGCTGCTCGGCCTGCGCCTTGAGCATGGCGTCGGCCACGCCATTGTTGGCGGCGATGGCCGCCTCGGCCATTGCCTTCCATGCCTGATCGATTTCGCGGGCGGTGGCCGTGCCGCTGCTCTGCACGTAGTCGAAGGCTTCCTTGGCGCTTTTGGCCAGCTTGTCCAACTCGGCCTGCGGGGTGACGCCAAGCTGGCGCAGCGCCTCGTTCAGGCTCTGGATGCCGGGGATTTGGTCTTCGATGGCCTGGCGCTGCTTTTCCAGCGCCGCCTGAGTGCGCTCGATGCCTTCGGCGCTGATCTTGCCGGCGGCGCCCAGCGCCTGCAACTGCTTGCCCAGCGCGTCGATGGCCTCCAGGCTGTCTGCCTTGGGGATGGCCGCAGCAAACGCCATTTCAATGGCGCGGGCGGCCGCTTCGGTGGACGCGCCGGCGTCCCTGGCCGCGTCGGCCACCAGGCCGATGGCGTTGATGGCTTCCTGCGCGCCTTCGCTGATCTTGCCCAGTGCCTGCGCGGCGTTGACGCCCAGTTTGTCGAAGCTGGCTTGCAGAATTTGCTCGTTGGCCTGCGCCAGTTGCTGCGCACTGATGATGCCGGCGCGCGCCGCCTCTTCCAGATTGGCGCGCAGCGCCCCAAGGTTGCCGGCGTTGAGTTTGGCCAGCGCGTCCTGCCAGGCTTGGCTGACCTGCTTGGCGCCGAGTTCGCCCTTGGACTGAATTTCGTCCAGCGCCTTGACCCAGGCGCCCGCTCCCTGCACGGTCTTGAAGTTGAGCGCCTCGACCAGTTTGCCGACGGCCTTCTCGGCGTTGCCCGCGGCCTTGGCCGATGCCTCGAATTCGTCCACCAGTTTGCCGGCGTCTTGCTGGGCCAGTTGGGCGGTGGTCAGTTTGACCGCGCCCGCCAGCTTTTCCTGCGCCTGCGCCGCCGACAGCCACGTGGCGCTGGCCTCGTCAAACACCAGCGAGCCGTCTGCCTGCGCGGCGTTGAGCGCCTCGATGCTGGCGACCGTGACGCCCGTGGCCTTGGAAATGGCCGCGAGTTTGTCGGCGATCTGGCCTTGCCGCTTGGCGACATCTTCTTCAATCGCGGCGGCCTTGGCCAGGTTGTCGCGGTAGGCGCCGTAAGTCTTGGCGATTTCATACCAACGCTGCGCCACGTCGAAAGCGGCCATCCCGACGGCAACCATGGACGCCTTGGAGGCCGCGAGCTTGGCCGTCAGTCTGTCGGACTGCGCGCCAGCCTGATTCATGGCGGCGCTCATTCCCGTGGCCGCCAGGGTGGCGCGACCGAACGAGGCAGCCATTTCGGTGGCCGCCGCGCCGGTCTTGACCAGGTCGGCGGCAAAGCTGCCGATCTTGTAGGCGACGAATATCTTCAGCGCCGCCTCGATGGCCGGCGCCAGCGTTTTGAGCGCGCTGGCCGCGCCGCGCACCGCGTCGATCACGCCGACCATGCCGTCGGATATGCGCTTGGCCCAGTCTTTCAGCTCGCCGCTGTCCTTCATGCGGTCGAACTCGGCCAGCGCCGCCTGAAGCTGCTCCTTCAACTTGTCCAATACGCCGGACTTGGCGATCATGTCGAAAAATTCCTCGACCGCGCCCTTGACCTGCTGCACCGCGGCGGAGTATGTCTTCATCAGTTCGGAACCGGCGCCGGCGTTCTTCTTGCCCATCGCGTCGATCAGTTGCGTGATGGCGTCGCGCCCGAGTTCGCCGGCCTCGGACATTTTTTGCAGCTCTTGCGTGGTCTTTCCGGTGGCCTGGGCCAGCAGGTCCCATACCGGGATGCCGCTGGCGATGAGCTGCATGATGGCGCGCCCTTGCAGTTCGCTCTTTGCCCACGCCTGCCCCAGCGTTTGGGTAACGGTTGCGAGTTGCTCGGAGCCGCCGCCAAGCGCGGCCACGGCATCTGTCATGGACAGCATCTGCTCATGCGTGGGGCGCAGGCCGAAGGCGGCCAGCTTGGCGTAGGCGTCGGTCAGGCCCTGCACGTTGAAGGGCGTTTCACGCGCCAAGCCGTTGAGCATGGCCAGCGCATCGGCGGCCTGCTGCGCGCTGCCCAGCACGCCGGTCAAGCGCCGCTCCAGTTGCTCCATGGCCGCGCCGGCGCTCACCACGTCCTGCGCCAGGCTCTTGAGTTGGCCGATGCCAATCAGCGCGCCCGTCCAGGCCGCGGCCTTGTGCGCCGCGTTGGCCAGTTGGTTGCCGGCGCCGTCGGCGCTCTTGCCAAGGGCGTCCACCGCGTCCGATGCGCCCTTGGCGTCGGTCTGCGCGCCGCGCATTTCGACGCGCAGCTTGTCGATGCGATCTTGCAGCGCGGCGCTGACGCGCTCGGCGTCTTCGGGCAGCATTTTTTCCAGCCGCAGCGCGCGCATGGCCACTTGCAACTGTTCGATTTCGGCGGTGATTTCCTTGACGCCGCGCATGCCCAACTGGTCGAACGCGGCGCGCAGCGCCGGGCCTATTCCGTCGGCTTCGCCGCGCATGGCGTGCATGGCGTCGGCGTACACGTCCACCTGCTGCGCCGCTTGCACCAGGCTGGCGCGAAGCTCGGCCTGCTGATCTGTCAGGCCGTGTGTGGACAGGCCCGCCTCGTCGAGCGCCCTGCGCGCCTGCTCAAGCGCCTGGGCGTGGCCGCGCAGCGCCGCTTCCAGTTCCTCGGCGCTCAGGCCGGTTTGGCCCAGCGCGTCGGCGGCGTCGGCGGCCTCGCGCCGCAGGGCGGAGAAATCGGCAATCAGCTTGTCTTGCTGGCCCAGCGCGCGCAGGCTTTCGGCGGCGGCCTGGAGCTTGGGGGCGACTTCGCCGCCGTTTTGCGCCAGAGCTTGCAGTTCACTGGCGATGCCCTCGATTTCGCCCTGCCCCTTGACTTGGGTCTCGATGACCAGTTTGGCCGCCAAATCCTGCGTTGCCATGTCGCGCCTCTTGCTTTACGATGCGGGCCATGAGCACGTTCATGTCCCTGTTGCTGTATGCCGGCGTGGCCGCCGCCGCCGCGCTGCTGGCCGCGGCCGAGCCGACGCGGCGCAACATTGCCGCGCTCAAGGCCGGCGCGCTGGCGTGCGCCGCGGCCGTGGCCACGGCCTTGCTGTGGCCTGCGCAATTGGCCGTGTTCATGATCGCGCTGGGCGCGCTGATCGCGCTGTGGCTGCTGTGGCGGCTGGCGACCTGGCCGGTTCGCGCCGCCGCCGCCATGCTGCGGGGCAACCCGCGCGCTGAAC
>WRJY01000277.1 GCA_009778355.1 Desulfovibrionaceae bacterium
CACGCCATCGACATGGCGCCGCCGCAAATCATCAGCCTGCTGCACCTGTTGCAGTACCCCGGCGTGGCGCAGGCCATGAGCGCCGCGCGTTCGCGCCCGCCAGCGCTGATTCAGCCCGAGCCGGTGGAAACCGCCGAAACGCGCGTGCTCTGCTACCCGGGCGACCCCGGCCACTCGCTGCGCGAGCGCGCCCTGCCGGAACCGGTGCCCACGCGCATGGTCTGGCGCAACAAACGCTTCGAGCCGCCGCAGGGCTTTGCTCCTTTCATCGACTAGGGCCTGTTCACACTATTTTCATGGTTCCCGACGAACTGGCGCTGCTGAACCGCCTGACGCCGCTGCAAGCGCAGCGCATCATCGAACTGGGCTGCGGCCCAGCCCACTTGGCACGCAAGCTGCTGGCCGCTTATCCCGGCTGCCGCGTCACCGCGCTGGAAGTGGACCAAACCCAGCACGCCAAGAACCTGACCGCGCCGCCCGTACCGAGCCTGACGTTCGTCGCCGCTGGCGCACAGGCAATTCCGTTCAAGGACGGCAGTTTCGATTTGGCGCTGATGCTCAAATCCCTGCACCACATACCGCTGGCGCTGATGGACCAAAGCCTGGCCGAAACGCGGCGCGTGCTGCGCCCCGGCGGCCATCTGTACGTATCCGAGCCGGTATTCGACGGCCCGCTGAACGAGATCAACCGCCTGTTCAACGACGAGCAGGCCGTGCGCCTGGCGGCTTGCCAGGCCGTGCAACGCGCCGTCGCTGGCGGCGGCTGGCGTCAGGTCACCGAGCGCCATTTCCAGATGCCCGTGCGCTTTACCGGATTCGACGACTTCGAGCGCCGCATGACCGGCGTCACCTACGCCGAACGCCGCTGGAGCCCCGAACTGCGCGAGCGCGTGCGCCAACGCTTCGAGGCCCTGCGCCCGCCTTCCGGCCAGCCCTTCGTGCGGCCCATGCGGGTCAATCTGCTTCAAAAAACATAGCTGTCAGCGTTTTCCGGCAACCGATACGCCAAAAACACTCGTAAAAAGGAGACCATGCCATGCACCACGCCATCCGCCGCCAGACCATCGGCGACATCCTGCGCCGCACCGCCCTGCGCCTGCCGGACAAGCCGGCCATTCATTGCGGCGGCACGCGCTGGACTTATGCCGAGTTCGACGCCCTGGCCACGCGCCTGGCCGCCGGCCTGGCGCAACATGGCGTCGGCCATGGCGACCGCGTGGCGGTGCTGGCGCGCAATTCGCACGGCTTCGCGGCGCTGCGCTTTGCCCTGGCGCGGCTGGGCGCGGTGCTGGTGCCGATCAATTTCATGCTGAAAGCAGACGAGGCGGCCTACATCCTGCGCCACGCCGGCGCCCGTATGCTGGCTACCGATGGCGGCCTGGCCGAATTGGCGCGCGCCGCCGCCAAGCTGGACACGCAGGTGACTGACTTCATCTGGCTGCCGTCCGAAGACCCGGACGAGCCTGCTCCGGGCATGATCAGCTTCCACGACCTGGCTGCCTGCACCGCCCCGCTGCCCGACGCGCCGCTGCAAAGCACGGACATGGCCCAGATCGTCTATACCAGCGGCACCGAAAGCACGCCCAAGGGCGCGATGATGACGCACGACGCCGTGCTGTGGGAGTACGTCAGCGCCTGTCTCGACGCCGACATCGCGGAAAAGGACGTGGTTCTGCACGCGCTGCCGCTGTACCACTGCGCGCAGCTCGACGTGTTCTTCGGCCCGGCGATCTACGTCGGCGCGGAAAACCACATCACCAGCAAGCCCACGCCCGACAACCTGCTACCCATGATGGCCGCGCGCGGCATTACCAGCTTCTTCGCGGCGCCCACGGTGTGGATCGCGCTGCTGCGCTCGCCGCTGCTGGAGCGCACCGACCTGAGCCGGCTGGCCAAGGGCTACTACGGCGCTTCCATCATGCCGGTGGAGGTCATCAAAGAACTGGCGCGCCGCCTGCCCCTGGTGCGGCTGTGGAACCTGTACGGCCAGACCGAAATCGCCCCGCTGGCGACCATACTGGGCCCCGATGACCAACTGCGCAAGCCCGGCTCCGCCGGCCGCCCGGCGCTGAACGTGGAAACGCGCGTGGTTGACGATCAGATGCGGAACGTGGCCGTCGGCGAGGTGGGCGAGATCGTGCACCGCTCGCCGCACCTGATGCTGGGCTACTTCCACGACGACGAGCGCACGCGCGCCGCTTTCCACGGCGACTGGTTCCACTCGGGCGATCTGGGCGTCATCGACGAGGAAGGCTACATCACCGTCGTCGATCGCAAGAAGGACATGATCAAGACCGGCGGTGAAAACGTCGCCAGCCGCGAGGTGGAGGAAATGATCTACCGCCTGCCGCAGGTCAGCGAGGCGGCCGTCATCGGCCTGCCCGATCCCCAGTGGGTGGAGGCGGTCACGGCGGTCATCGTGCTCAAGGCCGGGCAGGAACTCACCGGGCAGCAGGTCATTGACCACTGCGGCGCGCACATGGCCCGCTTCAAGGCGCCCAAGCGCGTGATCTTCGCCGATGCGCTGCCCAAGAACCCCAGCGGCAAGCTGCTCAAGCGCCAATTGCGGCAGGCGTACATGGAAAGCCCGGCGGCCTGAAGTGCCGCCAAGCGGTCACCGGACGATTCCAGTCTCTGCCGCCAGCCGGTGACGGCAGGCGTTGTCCTGAATCCGCAGCAGCCAGGCGCCAATGGCATCGGGGTCGTTGACCGCGCGCAGCGCATCGAAGGCTTGTCCGGCCTCCGGGTAAGCCGCGCGCAGGTAGCTCAGCCACAGCTTCAGCCGCCCGGCGCGGTGATGCCGCTCGACCCGCGCGCACACGTCGGCCCAGAAGTCGGCCAGCAGCGGCGCCAGGCTGTGCCACGGCGCGGCCTGCACCGCCGCATCGGCGCCAGCCGCCGCCGATGACGATGCCGCCTGACCGGCCCGCGCATCGGCCTGCGCGATGGCGCGCGCCAGCCCTGGCCGCCGCGCCATGCCGCGGCCCAGCATCAACGCCGCGCAGCCGGTGACGGCGCGGCAGCGCAGAGCGTCTTGCACGCTCCAGATGTCGCCGTTGGCAATCACCGGCAGGCGCACGTGCTGGCGCACGGTGGCAATGTGCTCCCAATGGGCCGGCGGCCGGTAGCCCTGCGCCCTGGTGCGGGCATGCACCGCCAGCTCGCTGGCGCCGCCGGCCTCGATGGCGCGCGCGCAGTCCAACATGCGGGCGTGATCGCGGTAGCCCAGGCGCATCTTGGCCGACACCGGCACAGCGGCGGGCACGGCCCGGCGCACGGCGGCGACGATGCGGTAAATCAGCTCCGGCTCGTCCAGCAGCACGGCGCCGCCCCGGTGGCGGTTCACCGCCCTGGCCGGGCAGCCGAAGTTCAGGTCGATCCCCGCCGGCCCCAATTCGGCCAGGCGCGCGGCGTTCTCGGCCAGACACGCCGGATCCGAGCCCAGCAACTGCGGCCACACCGGCACGCCCGCGCGTGTGCGGCTGCCGCTCAGCAACTCCGGCGCCACGCGCGTGAAACTGCGCGGCGGCAACAGCCGGTTGGTCACGCGAATGAACTCCGATACGCAGCGATCCACCCCGCCCACGCGCGTGAGGATGCCGCGCAAACCGTGATCGAGCAGGCCCTGCATGGGCGCGAGGATGAGGAGTGTCACTGAATGCAAGCAAGCAAGTAATTAATCACCTGTGACTTATTTCATGCTACGATTAAGTTTGAAGGCCCAAATAGAGATACAAACAGTAACATTAATATAGATAGGTATGATAAGTCGTTCTTTGGTCTAGCAAGCGACACAGCCCACGGAGAAAAGCCATGCCCACATTCGTCGTCCGTTCCGTCATGGTATTGTTGTGCGTCTGGCAACTCGGTATCGCAACTGCCCTGGCGCAACCGCAGGCCCCAGCAGCAGCGCCACTACCCGACGGCACCATCAAGACCGTGCAGGGCCAGGTAACCGTGATACACGACAACATGCAGAGCACCGCCGTGGTCGGCGCTTTGGTGCGCTCGTCCGACCGCATCCAGACCGGTGTCGACAGCGCCGCCGCCATCACGCTGGCGGACGGCACCATCATGTCGATCGGCCCCAACAGCGTGGTCGAGTTGCAGTCGTTTCGGTTCGATCCCGCCACGAACGACGGCAACGTGCTGGTCAACGTCGTGCGCGGCACGCTGCGCATGGTGACGGGAATGATCGCCAAGGTCAAACCAGAACAGGTCAAGGTCACCACGCCGACCACCGTCATCGGCGTGCGGGGCACCGACTTCATCGTCGAAGTGAACCCATGAGGTTGGTCATGACGCTTGCGCTCGCGGCCATTCTGGCCGCCGGCTGCGGCGCACCCGCCCCGACCCATGGCCAGGCGACAACCAAGCCGCTGATTTGTCCGCGAACCGGCCAAATCGGCAGTTGCTCGCCCATCACGCGGGTAACCCTGCTGCCATCCGTGACCGGCAAACCCAGCGCGGTCACCATCACGACCAGGCGGGGCAACACCACCGTGCTGTCGCATTCCTACGATTCGGCCGCGGTCAATGCCAGCACGGTAGAAAACGAGCAACTCGACGCCGAGGCCGTGGAGCAGTACTACGAACGCCTGCTGTCCGCGCAGCCGCCGCGCACGCCCGACCGGTTCACCCTTTACTTCCAGAACGGCGCCTCTACCCTGACCCCGGAGTCGAACGCCCAATTGTCCAGCATTCTGTGGTCCGCCACCCACCGGCCAGGCGGCGAAATCATCGTCATCGGCCACACCGACCGCGCCGGTTCAGCGGCGGCCAACGACGCGCTGTCGCTGCGGCGCGCGCGCGCGGTGCGCGAACTCATCATCCAGCGCGGCTTCGACCCGCTATTCGTCCAGGCCATCGGCCGCGGCGACCGCGATCCGCTCATCCCCACCGCTCGCGGCGTGAAGGAGCCGAGGAACCGCCGCGTCGAGATACTGGTGCACTGAAAGCGAAAACGCCCAACCGGAAACGGTTGGGCGTTGATAGGTGGTGGCCTGGGGCGGAATCGAACCACCGACACAAGGATTTTCAGTCCTCTGCTCTACCGACTGAGCTACCGGGCCAACGAACTGAGCATTCTAGCATGACGCATCAGGGTATCTGCGCGTTATTGCCGCGGCGAGCGCGGGACAGATCGACGCCCAGTTGCTTGAGCTTGCGGTACAGGTGCGTGCGCTCCAGCCCGGTTTTTTCAGCCACGCGGGTCATGGAACCGCCTTCCTTGGCCAGATGAAACTCGAAGTACGCCTTTTCAAAGGCGTCGCGCGCGTCGCGCAGCGGTTTGTCTAGCTCGAATACCTGCTGGCCTTGCGGACCCAGGTCAACCACCAAAGGCAGCGGCTGGCTGACGATAGTGGCAGCAGCGCCGGCGGCGAAATCGGCGGCGGCGCTGCCGGGACTGCCGAGGCCGGCGGCGCGCGGCAGCGTGGCTGGATCGGCGGCGGCGCTGCGCGTGACCGGCTGGATGCTCGCCAGCGCCTGACCGACGGTCTTGAGCAGTTTTTGCAGCGTGATCGGCTTTTCGAGAAACGCCTGCGCGCCGATGCGGGTGGCTTCGACGGCGGTGTCGATGGTGGCGTGTCCGCTCATCATGATGACCGGCATGGTGAGCTGGCCGCTGCCGCGCCACTCCTTGAGCAAGGTCACGCCGTCGGTATCGGGCATCCAGATGTCCAGCAACACCAGATCGGGACGGCTGTTTTGCCGCGCGGCGCGGGCCTGCGCGGCGTTCTCGGCAAGCTCGACAGTGTGCCCCTCGTCGCTCAACACCTCCGACAGGAGGTCACGAATGCCGAGTTCATCGTCCACTACGAGTATGTTGGCCATGAAGAAAATGGTTTTTATTGAGCTTGGACTGCCGCGGGCCGCGTGTCCGCGGCTGACGCTGGCTCGAATGATAACGACACTTGAGCGCCCACTACCCTGCCATCGGCGATGCGGTTGGACAGATCGATCCGGGCGCCGTGTTCGTCGGCGATTTTCTTGACCACCGCCAGCCCCAGCCCAGTGCCCTTGACCTTGGTGGTTACGTAAGGCTCGAAGGCCCGCTTGAGAATGGCATCGGAAAAACCGTGTCCGTGATCCAGCACGCTCAAGCGCACGCGCTGCGAGGCTTGGAGCCACTGCGTGCGCACGACCACGCTGGCGCCGCCCTCGGCGGCCTGATTGCCCTCGCGCTCCGAAGCGTCGAGCGCATTTTGCACCAAATTATGAATGACTTGCCGCATCTGCTGCGCGTCGCCCATGATGGGGGGGCAGCCGCGGTCGCACTCCAGGCGCACGGGCGCCGGGGCGCCGGACGCGGTTTCGCCGCCGTACAGATGCAGCACCTCGAGCGCCAGCGCGTTGAGATCCAGCGGCTTCAAGTCGGCGGTCGGCAGCCGGGCGTAGTCGCGGAATTCGTTGACCAGCCGCTTCATGGCGGCCACCTGATCGACGATGGTGCGCACCGATTTGACCAGCACGGCCTGCTCGGGCGCGTCGAGCTTGTCGGCCAGCCTGCGCTCCAGCCGCTCGGCCGACAACTGGATCGGCGTGAGCGGGTTCTTGATTTCGTGCGCCAGCCGGCGCGCGACTTCGCCCCAGGCCTGGGCGCGCTGGGCCGACACGATTTCGGAAATGTCGTCGAACACCAGCAGCCGCAGACCGCCGGGCAGCGCGGCGCCGCGCGCCACCAGCGACACGGCATCGTCGGCGGTCACGCCGCCGCCAGGCTGGCCGTACAGCTCGAACGACTTCTGCCAGTGGTCGAGCCCGTGCTCGGCGCGTTCGCCCTCGAACTGGGCGAACTGCGCCAGCACCTCGCCGGCAAACTGTTCCAGCCCCGGCACGGCGCCGAAGACTTGTCCGGCATAAGCGGCGCACGGCGCGCGCAGGATGCGCGTGGCTCCGGGGTTGGACGACTGAACGATGCCATCGCGGCCCAGCACGATCACCCCGGCGGTCAGGTTGTCCAGAATGGTTTGCAGCCCCGAGCGCGCCGCCTCCACCTGGCGCATGCTGGAATCGACCGCCGCGCGCGCATCGGCCAGTTGCTGCGTCATGTCGGCAAACGAACGGGTCAGGCCGCCCAATTCGTCGCGGCTTTGCAGCACCACCTTGGGCCGCAAATCGCCCGCGGCCACTTGCCGCACGCCGTCGGCCAGCATCAGCAGCGGCTTGACCAGTTGCTTGCCCAGAGCCACGGCCAGCAGCACCGCGCCGAAGACGGACAGAAACAGGCTCAGCGTCAGCGTGCCGATGTACATGCGGCGCAGCCCCTGGCGCCCCAAAGCCCGTTCCTGGTATTCCCGGTTGGCAGCCTGCACGGCCAGCGCGTTGGCTACCAGCGCCGTCGGCAGCGGCTGCACCGCCTGCAGCAGGCGTTGCTCGCCGATCAGACCGATGGAGCGCGCTTCGACCGCCGCCAGCGCCTTGACGCGCGGCGGCTGCGCGGCGGCGTCCGCGGGGGCCTCGCTGGCTTCGCCAGTCTCGCTGGCCACGTCGTCCACGCCCTCGATCTGGGTCGCCACCCCTTGCGCGCGCAGCGTTCGCAACATCTGCGGGCTTGGGCGGTCCGGCATCAGGTTGAACCGGGACTGCCCGGCGCTGGCAATGAGCCGCCCCGACGCCGACCACATGCTGACGTCCAGCGCGCCCAACTGGTTGCGCAACCGCTCCAGCGGCAGCGCGGCCAGCGCGTCCGGCGTGCTGGCCAGTTCGGCGGCGGCTGCCCGCAACTGGTCGCCGAAGTCCCTGGCCTGGGTTTCCAGCGAAGTGCGCGCCAGGGTCAGACCGGCGTCGAGCGCGCCTTCGACCTTGACGTCGAACCACGACTCGATCGAGCGCGACACGAACTGGTACGACACGACATAGATCAGCAGGCCCGGCAGCACGCCCATCACCGCGAAGATGGCCGCCAGCTTGAGCAGCAGTTGGCTGCCGAACTTGCCGCGCCACAGGCGCAGGGTCAGCCGGTAAATGCCCCAGCAAATCACCAGCCCCAGCACCGCCGCCGCCACCCCGTTGGCGATGAACAGCCGGGCGTAATAACGTTCGTACAACAGTTGGTTGTTGGTGGCCTGCGCCAGCAGAAAGATCAGGATCAGGCCGCCGGCCACCAGCGCCGCCACGCCCAGGCCCATGGTCCAGCGTTGAAGCCTCCTGCGGCTGGCACTGGCGGCCTGCCGAGGTTCAGCCAACGCGCTCACGGCTCGACATCCTTGGGCGGATCGTCTTTGGGCGGGTCGTCCTTGGGCAAGTCGATGCGGCGCTCGACCGACAGCACCCAGTCCGAGCCGCCCAAGGCGCCGAGTTGAAGGGCGCGGGGCAACTGGCTGACGTCCAGCCGAAAGCGAAAGCGCACGCTCTGGCGTGCGCCCGCGTCGAGTTCAGCCGCCGTCGCAATACGCCAGTGCGAGATGCGCTGAACGACCGCCATCGCATCCTCCAGCGTCTCGTAATGCTGCGTCAAGGCCACGCCCAGGCCGGAACTGACAATGGGTTCGGACGAGGTGTTCAGCCGCCAGCGGCGCGTCAGCGGCAGGTAGGCCAGCCGCATGTAGCGGTGCGCCGAGGCGATCTTCCGGTCCGACCAGTACCAGCGCGCGCGCATGACCTCGGCGTCGGCGACGAAGTGAACCGCAATGCCCTTGTACAGCGCGTCCTCGACCGCAGCCGGCAAATCGAAGCTCAGGCGCGTGGACAGATACAGATCGCCCTCGTCCTGCTCGACTTGCGGCCCGGTCAGATCAACGCCAACGCCATCGCTGGCCCGCGCCGCGCCGGCCCCAAAAAGCAGGCACAGCGCGAGGCCCGCCGCCAGCAGCACGCTAGCCGGACTGCTTTTCCAGCAACGCATAGAAAAAACCATCATCACAGCCGCCATTGTCGCCAAGCCCGCCCCCGCCGCCATCCATGCCGGGCAACAAATGGCCTAGCGACGGCAACAGCGCGGCATTGCTGTTGTGCGCAACAAACGCCTGGATGCGCTCATCGCCCTCGGCCCGGAACACCGAGCAGGTGCAATACAGCAGCCGCCCGCCCGGCGCCAGCAGGGGCCACAGAGCGGTCAGCAAACGATCTTGCCGCGCCGCCAACTGGCCGATATCGGCGGCGCGGCGCAGCCAGCGCACGTCCGGGTGGCGGCGCACGATGCCGGAGGCGCTGCACGGCGCGTCGAGCAAGATGGCGTCGTAAAACCCGTCCCCGCCGCGCCGCCAGGCGCCGGTATTCGCCGCGTCCGCCACGCGCACATCGGCTTGCAAGCCAAGCCGCTTCAGGTTGCCGTCGATCAGCGGACTGCGCTCAGGGTCGATTTCCAGCGCCGTCACGCGCGCGCGCGGCGACAGCTCCAGCACATGCGCCGTCTTGCCGCCGGGCGCTGCGCAGGCGTCCAGAATGCGCGGCGCGGCGGCGCTGATCCCGTCCAGCAGCAGCGGCACGGCCATCTGGGCGGCGGCGGACTGCACCGACACGTCGCCCGCCTCGAAACCCGGCAGTGCCTGCACGGGCCTGGGCTGGAGCAGCCGCACCGCATGGCCGCCAAGCGCCACGGCCTCGATGCCGGCCGCGGCCAGCCGCTGGCAATACGCCTGTGCGCTGGCGCGCAGGGCATTGACCCGCAACACCATGGGCGCGGGCTGCTGCGCGGCGGCCAGCACGTCCATCCAGGCAGCGGGATGGTCGGCGCGCAGCCGCTCGATCCACCAGCGCGGGTGGTTCCAGCGCGCCACCAGGTCGGCCTCGGCCAAGCCGCGCAGCAAGGCATCCCGCTCGCGCAAGAACCGGCGCAGGCAGGCGTTGAGCAGCGCTGCGCCGGCGCGCGTCGCGGCATCGCGCTTGGCCGCCTCGACCGCCTGATCGACCAACGTGAAAGGCGCGTAGCCGGGCGGACCATCAGCGGCCAGCAGGCTGAGCGCCGCGCACAGCAGGGCATCCAGCCGGGGCGCGGGCGCGCGCGCCGCCAGACGGGCGCGCAAAGCCTCGGCCAGCCCCAGCCAGCGCAGCGCATGAAACGTCAGCGCCTGCACGCCAGGACGCAGCGCCGCATCGACCCGCGGCAGTTGCGCCGTCAGCGAGCGCCCCTGGCGCACGCCATGCACCATGCGCGCGGCCCACTGCAACTGGCGCCACAGCGGCGGCTGCGGGCGTGGCAGCGCGCTCATTCGGCCAGCCGCGCCGCCGCGCCCGCTGGCCGAAAACCAGCCAGGCGCGCGACGACCGAGGCGGGAAACTGCGCGATGGCACGGTTGTAGGCTTGCGCGGCCTCGTTGAATGCGCCGCGCAAGGGCCATGCCTGATGCAGCAGACGCAGCCACCGCGCCTGCAAGCGATCCGCCGACGGCGTGGCATCGGCAGGCACCGCCTGGGCCAGCGCGCTGGCCCAGGCATTGCGCATGGCCTCGTGCGCCAGCACCACGCCCGCCATGGTGGACACATCAGCCACGTGCGGCCTGGCGTGCGCCAGCGCGGCGGCGAACTGGTCGCTGGCCGCGTGCAACCGCGCCCAGGCCACGGTCACCCGGTCGTGCAACTCCGCTGGCGCTGTCTGGGCGCCATCGCGCATGGACGCGGGCAGGCAGCTTTGCACCCAGACGAGCTGGCGCATCAACTGCTCATCGAGCGCCGCGAAAGTCTTGCGCACCCTGGCGCGCAGGCGCACCAGCCGGTTGTACGCCCCAACCGCCCAGCACGGCAGCAGGGCGGGAACAATCCAGAACCACCAGGGGAAGTCGGGCATGGGCAAAGCGTTGAAATGGGTTGAGGCGGG
>WRJY01000278.1 GCA_009778355.1 Desulfovibrionaceae bacterium
CCGGTGGTGCCGCCGCTGGCCCCCACCCCAGCCCTCCCCCAACGGGGGAGGGAGAAACAGCCGCGCCCTTTCGCGATAAGCGCCCGGTGCGGGGAGGTGGCGATTCCGATGCTGGGCGCGCCGCGCTACGATAGGCGGTTTTCACGACTCCCCCTGAAGGAGACAACCTGAAATGAATGCCGAACCGTCCGCGAGTTATGCGCGTGGCCGCACTGACGTGCCACTGATCGAGCAGACCATTGGCGATTTTTTCGACGGCATGGCCGCGCGCCAACCGGACGCGCTGGCGCTGGTCAGCCGCCACGAGGGCCGCCGCTTGAGCTACAGCGAGTTGCAAGCCGAGGCCACCCGCCTGGCCAGCGCGCTGCTGCGCGCGGGGCTGAAGCCGGGCGAGCGGGTGGGCATCTGGTCGCACAACAACGTGCCTTGGGTGCTGATGCAGATCGCCACCGCCAAGGCGGGACTGATTCTGGTGAACATCAATCCGGCCTACCGCACGGCGGAGCTGGAGTACGCGCTGAACAAGGTGGACTGCAAGGCGCTGGTGACGATGCCGCGCTTCAAGACCAGCGAGTACCTGGCGATGCTGCGCGAGCTGGGCGCGGCCAGGCTGCCGGGGCTGAAGGCCGTGTGGTGGATCGACCGCGCCGGCGACGCCGACGAAGCCGCGCTGGACATTCCGCTGGCGCGCTTTTCGAGCCTGCTGGCAACGGGCGACGCGCAGGACGGGCGCGTGGCCCAGGTGCAGCGCCTGTTGCACGCCACCGACCCGATCAACATCCAGTTCACCAGCGGCACCACGGGGTTCCCGAAGGGGGCGACGCTGACGCACCGCAATATTCTGAACAACGGTTTTTTCATCGGCGAGTGCATGAAGCTCACCTCCGCCGACCGGTTGTGCATTCCGGTGCCGCTGTACCACTGCTTCGGCATGGTGCTGGGCAATCTGGCGTGCCTGACGCACGGCAGCGCCATTGTTTACCCGAATGACGGGTTCGACCCGCTGCTGACGATGGAAGCGGTGCAGGCCGAAAAGTGCACCGGCCTGCACGGCGTGCCGACGATGTTCATCGCCGAGCTGGATCACCCGCGTTTTGCCGAGTTCGATTTTTCCACGCTGCGCACCGGCATCATGGCGGGCGCGTCGTGCCCGATCGAGGTGATGCGCCGCATCGTGGAGCGCATGAACCTGTCGCAGATGACCATTGCCTACGGCATGACGGAGACCAGCCCGGTCAGTTGCCAGAGCAGCACCGAGACGCCGCTGGAAAAGCGCGTGTCCACGGTGGGTACGGTGCAGCCGCATCTGGAGGTGAAGATCATCAACCCCGAAAACGGCGCCACCGCGCCACGCGGCGAGCGGGGCGAGTTGTGCACGCGCGGCTATTCGGTGATGCACGGCTACTGGGGCGACGAGGCGCGCACGCGCGAGACCATCGACGCCGAGGGCTGGATGCACACGGGCGATCTGGCGACGATGGACGCCGAGGGCTACGTCAACATCGTGGGCCGCATCAAGGACATGGTGATTCGCGGCGGCGAGAACGTTTACCCGCGCGAGGTGGAGGAGTTCCTCTACCGCCACCCCAAGGTGCAGGACGTGCAGGTGGTGGGCGTGCCGGACAGCCGCTTCGGCGAGGAGTTGTGCGCCTGGATCATCGTCAAGCCCGGCCAGGAGTTGACCGAGGACGATGTGCGCGCCTTCTGCAAGGGCCAGATCGCGCATTACAAAGTGCCCAGGTACATGCGCTTCGTCGATGCCTTCCCGATGACGGTGACGGGCAAAATCCAGAAGTTCAGGATCCGCGAGCTGATGAAGGAAGAGCTTGGGATTGCCGAGGAAAAAACGGCTTGAAATGGGACGCCCCCAGGTTCCACTTGCTGGGCAATGTTGCGCCTCCCCCCTGGGAGGGAGCGCAGCCACTGGCCGGAGGAACCCCGGCCGCGGCTGTTCCAAGCCGGCCTGCTCCGCGGCCTTTCGTCTCTTTCATGCGCCGCAATCAAGCAAAGCGCGGCGGAACAACTGAAATGAAACCGTCTTGCGGCGCTGGGCCAGCCAGCGCCGCATACAAACAGCCCAAGTAAACACACGACAAAGGTCAGACATGCCCGTCATTCAGAGCAAGCTCAACGCCCGTTCGGCGGATTTCCAGGCCAACGCCGAGGCCATGCGCCGGCTGGTCGATGACCTGACGGCGCGGGTGCGGCAGGTGGGCCAGGGCGGCGGCGAGGCCGCGCGCCAAAAGCACGTGGGCCGCGGCAAGCTGCTGCCGCGCGTGCGGGTGCAGATGCTGCTCGACCCCGGCACGCCGTTTCTCGAAGTGGCGCCGCTGGCCGCGCTGAACATGTACGGCAACGACGCGCCGGGCGCCGGCATCGTGGCCGGCATTGGCCGCGTGGCCGGCGTGGACTGCATGATCGTGTGCAACGACGCCACGGTCAAGGGCGGCACCTATTACCCGATGACCGTCAAGAAACACCTGCGCGCGCAGGAAATCGCCGAGCAAAACCGCCTGCCGTGCATCTACCTGGTCGATTCGGGCGGGGCCAACTTGCCCAACCAGGACGAGGTGTTCCCCGACCGCGATCACTTTGGCCGCATCTTCTACAACCAGGCCAACATGAGCGCGCAGGGCATCGCCCAGATCGCGGTGGTGATGGGCAGTTGCACCGCCGGCGGCGCTTATGTGCCGGCGATGAGCGACGAGACCATCATCGTCAAGAACCAGGGCACCATCTTTCTGGGCGGCCCGCCGCTGGTCAAGGCCGCCACCGGCGAAGTGGTGAGCGCCGAAGACCTGGGCGGCGGCGACGTGCACACGCGCCTGTCGGGCGTGGCCGACCATCTGGCGCAAAACGACATGCACGCGCTGGCGCTGGCGCGCGAGGCGCTGGCGCGGGTCAACCACAAAAAGACCTACTGCGGCGACCTGCAAGCGCCCGTGCCGCCGCGCCACGCCGCCGAGGAGCTGTACGGGGTGATTCCCGCCGACACGCGCAAGCCGTTCGACGTGCGCGAGATCATCGCCCGCATCGTGGACGACAGCGACCTGCACGAGTTCAAGGCCCGTTACGGCGCCACGCTGGTGTGCGGCTTCGCGCGCATCGAGGGGATGCCGGTGGGCATCGTCGCCAACAACGGCATTTTGTTTTCGGAGTCCGCGCAAAAGGGCGCGCATTTCATCGAGCTGTGCTGCCAGCGCAAGGTGCCGCTGGTGTTCTTGCAGAACATCACCGGCTTCATGGTCGGGCGCAAGTACGAGAACGAAGGCATCGCGCGCCACGGCGCCAAGATGGTGACGGCGGTGGCCACGGCCAACGTGCCCAAGTTCACCGTCATCATCGGCGGCAGCTTCGGCGCGGGCAACTACGGCATGTGCGGGCGCGCGTACTCGCCGCGCTTTTTGTGGATGTGGCCCAACGCGCGCATCAGCGTGATGGGCGGCGAGCAAGCCGCCAGCGTGCTGGCCACCGTCAAGCGCGACGGCATCGAGGCCAAGGGCGGCCAGTGGAGCGCCGAGGAAGAGGCCGCCTTCAAGGCGCCGATCAAGGCGCAATACGAAGAGCAGGGCCACCCCTACTACGCCACCGCGCGGCTGTGGGACGACGGCATCATCGACCCCGCCGATACCCGCCGCGTGCTGGCGCTGGGCCTGTCGGCGGCGCAGAACGCGCCGGTGCCCGAGGTCAAGTTCGGCGTGTTCAGGATGTAAGATGGACGATGTGTATAAATTCTCAACTCAATACATATCATGCGCACCAATATCGACATTGACGACCAATTGCTGGCCCAGGCCATGCGCGCCGGGCCGTATTCCACCAAGAAGGCAACCGTGGACGCGGGCCTGCGCCTGCTGGCGCAGCAGGCGGCGTACCGTGAGGTACTCAAGTGGGAAGGAAAATTGAAGTGGGAAGGCGACGAATCCATTGACTGGACGCAGCCCGCCCCGGACGAGATGGATGAACGCGGCAAGCCGGCGGCGACGCGGCAGCCGCGCCCCCGCCATGAAGCCAAGCGCGCCCGGCGCAAGGCGGCGGTTACGGCGTAAAGACGAGAGCGATACGCCATGCTCGTTGTTGATTCCAGCGTCTGGATCGACTTCTTCAATGCCCGCGAATCGGCGGCGCGCAACGAGTTGCGCCGTCTGCTGGACGGCGGTCGCATCCGCCTGGTCGTGCCCGATCTGGTGCTCTACGAAGTGCTGCGCGGCTTTCGCCACGAACGCGCCATGCGCCAAGCGCGCCAGTTGCTGCAAACCTTCAGCGTGGAACCGTGTGGCAGCCAAGCCGTGGCGCTGGCCGCCGCCGAGCATTACCGCCATTTGCGCGCGCTCGGCATCACCGTGCGCAGCGCCATCGACGTGATGATTGCCGCCTTCTGCATCGAGCGCGATTACCTGCTGCTGCACAACGATCGCGACTATGACGCCCTGGCCGCGCACTGCGGCCTGCGCGTATGGAACAACTGATATTTGATTGACAAGTCCATGACCGACTACACCGCCCTCACCGTCGAAACCAGCGGCCCCGTGGCCCGCATCACCCTGAACCGGCCCGACACCCGCAATGCGTTCGACGACATCGTCATCGGCGAACTGGCCGCCGCCTTCGCGCAGGCCGCTGCCGCGCCGCAGGCGCGCGTCATCGTGCTGGCAGCCAACGGGCCGGCTTTTTGCGCTGGCGCCAACTTGAACTGGATGCGCCGCGCTGCCGATTTCACGCGCGAGCAGAACATTGCCGACGCGGGCGGCCTGGCCGCCATGCTGCGCGCCATCCACGACTGCCCCAAGCCGGTGATCGCGCGCGTGCAGGGCGACGTGTATGCGGGCGGCATGGGCTTGGCGGCCGCCTGCGACATCGCGGTGAGCGTGGACACCGCCTGGTACTGCCTGAGCGAAGTAAAAATCGGCCTGATTCCCGCCACCATCAGCCCCTACGTGCTGCGCGCAATGGGCGCGCGCGCGGCGCAGCGCTACTTTTTGACGGGCGAGCGGTTCACCGCCGCCGAGGCGCTGCGCATCGGCTTTGTGCACGAGGTGGTGGCCGCCGATGCGCTCGACGCCAAGGTGGCCGACATCGTCAAGGCGCTGACCAGCGCCAGCCCGGCGGCGGTGCGCGCCTGCAAGCAGTTGGTCGCCGACGTGGCGGGCCAGGACATCGACGACGCGCTGATCGCCAAAACAGTACAGGGCATTGCCGACATCCGCGCCAGCGCGGAAGGCCGCGAGGGCGTGCGCGCCTTCCTCGAAAAACGCAAGCCTTCCTGGTTGGCATGAAGGCCAGCCGCCGGAACAATCCTTTTGGAAACGCACCCAATGTTTGAAAAAATCCTGATCGCCAACCGTGGCGAAATCGCCTGCCGCGTGGCCGCCACCGCGCGCCGCATGGGCATCAAGACCGTGGCGGTGTATTCCGACGCCGACGCGCACGCCAAGCATGTGATGGCCTGCGACGAAGCGGTGCGCGTGGGCGCCAGCGCGCCCAAGGACAGCTACTTGCAGTGGCAGCGCATCATCGACGCCGCCCGCGCCACCGGCGCGCAGGCCATTCACCCCGGCTACGGTTTTCTGAGCGAGAACGAGGACTTCGCCCAGGCTTGCGCCGATGCCGGTCTGACGTTCATCGGCCCGCCGGCCAGCGCCATCAAGGCCATGGGCCTGAAGGCCGAATCCAAGCGCCTGATGGAAGCGGCCAGCGTGCCGCTG
Organism: Desulfovibrionaceae bacterium; assembly: GCA_009778355.1. GTDB lineage: Bacteria > Pseudomonadota > Gammaproteobacteria > Burkholderiales > Burkholderiaceae_C > Ottowia. The sequence goes on from WRJY01000278.1 coordinate 5,706, forward strand.
GTGCCGGGCTACCACGGCGCCGACCAGGACCCGGCGCTGCTGGCGCGCGAGGCTGGCCGCATCGGCTACCCGGTGCTCATCAAGGCCAGCGCGGGCGGCGGCGGCAAGGGAATGCGGGCGGTGGACAAGGCCGAGGATTTCGCCGCCGCGCTGCAAAGCTGCCAGCGCGAGGCCATCAACAGCTTTGGCGATGACGCCGTGCTGGTCGAAAAATACGTGCAGCGCCCGCGCCATATCGAAATCCAGGTGTTCGGCGACCAGCACGGCAACTGCGTCTATCTGTTCGAGCGCGACTGCTCCGTGCAGCGCCGCCACCAGAAGGTGCTGGAAGAAGCGCCCGCGCCGGGCATGACCGAATCGCTGCGCCAGAAAATGGGCGAAGCGGCGGTGGCAGCGGCGCGCGCCGTGGGCTACGTGGGCGCGGGCACGGTGGAGTTCATCGTCGAGCAGCCTGATGGCTATGGCTTGGCCGGCGCCGATGGCGGTTTCGCCGCCGGGCCGCCCCAAGGCGAAACAGCCCCCTCGGGGGGCAGCGAACCACGCGCAGCGGGAAGCGTGGGGGCTTCCGAGCCGCCGCCGGGCCGCCCCGAGGCGGCGAGCGCCCCCTCGGGGGGCAGCGAACCACGCGCAGCGGGGAGCGTGGGGGCCAAGTTCTATTTCATGGAGATGAATACCCGCCTGCAAGTCGAGCACCCGGTGACCGAGGCCATCACCGGCCTGGACCTGGTCGAATGGCAATTGCGCGTGGCCAGCGGCGAGCCGCTGCCGCTGGCGCAGGACGAGCTGGAGTTGCAGGGCCACGCCATCGAAGCGCGCATCTGCGCCGAGAACCCCGACAACAACTTTCTGCCCGCCACCGGCGCCCTGCACGTGTACCGCAAGCCGCCGGCCAGCAGCTTCGAGATCGACGACACGCGCATCGACGATGGCGTGCGCGAGGGCGACGCCATCACCCCGTTCTACGACTCGATGATCGCCAAGCTCATCGTCTGGGGCAGCACGCGCCAGGAGGCGCTGGGCCGGCTGGACGCGGCGCTGAGCGAAGTGCGCATCGTCGGCGTGCAGACCAACGTGCAGTTCCTGCGCCGCGTACTGGCCACGCCATCGTTTGCCCAGGCCAGGCTGGACACGGCGCTGATCCAGCGCGAATCGGCCCGCCTGTTCAAGCAAGACCCGATCGGGCTGGACATGGCCGCCGCATGCGCCATGGCGCGCACCGTGCTGGCCGAGCGCGACGCCGAAAGCCACGACCCCTTCAGCCGCACCGACGGCTTCCGCTCGCACGGCGTGGCCTCGCGCCGCATCGACCTCGAATACGCCGGCCAGCCGGTGGTCGCCAAGCTGCGCTACCTGCACGACGGCCTGCTGCTCAAGGTCGGCGATGGCGAGGCGGCGCCGCTGGCCATCGCCCGCCAGAGCGATGGCCGCATCGACGTGCGCCATGGCCAGCGGCGCCAGGTGGTGCAGATTTTTGCGCGCGGCGAAGTGCTGCACATCTTCGGCGCCGCGGGCGCCACCGCCATCACCGAACTGGACGTACTCTCGCACAGCGGCGAAGGCGCCAGCGAAGGCGGCCGGCTGACGGCGCCGATGCCCGGCAAGGTGGTGTCCATCGCCGTCAAGGCCGGCGACAAGGTGAGCAAAGGCCAGGCGCTGGCGGTAATGGAAGCCATGAAAATGGAACACACCATCGCCGCGCCGCAAGACGGCACGGTCGAAGAACTGCTCTACGCGCCGGGCGACCAGGTGGCCGAAGGGGCTGAATTGCTGCGGCTGGGCGCGTAGCAGGCAGGACAAAAGACGCGGCGATTGCTTCAAAATTGCATCTTCGGGTGCAACTTGGTCATTGGCCGTTGCCTTTAAAGTCGCGATGTTGTCGAGTACCTCTACACATAGTCCCTCCGTTTCACAGATGAACCGAGCGCCTTTCCTGACCCGTGTCGTCCTGCGCCACTACAAGAGCATTGGCCTCTGTGATGTCCATCTTGGCTCTTTGACTTATCTGGTGGGCGCGAACGGTTCGGGGAAGAGCAATTTCCTGGACGCCTTGCACTTCGTGCGCGATGCGCTGACCAATTCGCTGGATAACGCTTTGAACGAGCGTGGCGGCTTGAATGAGGTACGACGGCGATCCGGCGGTCATCCGACCCATTTTGGCGTCCGGCTCGAATTTGTTCTGCCCGACGAGAGGAATGGACACTACGCGTTCAACATCGGCGCGCTTCCGGGTCGCGACCATGAAGTCCAGACCGAAGAGTGTGTCATCGGCGGTAAAGGCAAGGGGCCCTTCTTCAGGATTGAACGCGGCGAGCTCAAGGAAAGCAGTGAGGAGACTTTCCCAGCGGTTGTCTCTGATCGGCTTGCGCTGGTCAGTGTTTCGGGCTTGGCGGTGTTCCGTCCAGTGTTTGATGCCTTGATCGCGATGGGGTTCTACAACCTGAATCCAAAGGTCATGCGTGACCCTCAGAAGCCTCAGGACGGGCGGCTGCTCAAGTCTGTTGGCGAGAACATTGTCAGCGTCATAGGGCATCTCGAACGAGTTGCGCCTGAGCAGTTGATGACCATTCAGGAATACCTGCAGACTGTAGTTCCGATGGTTCATGGCGTGGAGCGAAAGCAGATCGGACCTTTGGAAACCTTGCAGTTCAGACAGGACATGGCCGGCGCCAAGCACCCGTGGCATTTCCTGGCTCAAAACATGTCCGATGGAACGTTGCGCGCTTTAGGCGTCCTGACTGCTCTATTTCAGGCGAATCGTGACTCCGCTCCCTTGCTTGTCGGCATCGAGGAACCCGAGACTGCCTTGCATCCAGCCGCAAGCGCCGCGTTGCGCGAGGCCTTGCTTATGGCATCGCGCCAAACACAAATCATCGTGACCAGTCATAGCCCAGACCTTCTGGACGACCGCACCATCGCGCCCGAGCATTTTCTTGCGGTCGTATCCGAAGATGGCGAGACGCGGATTGGGCCGCTCGATGAGGCGTCGCGATCGATGATGCGCGATCGGCTCTTTTCTGCGGGCGAGTTGCTCCGGATGAACCAATTGGCTCCTGATCGAGATCATCTGAACGCTCAATTTCAGCGGCAAGCCGAGCTTTTCGGAAGCCAAGCCGAATGACGTCCGTGGTTTCCATTGTGGAAGGGGACGGCGAAACCGCGGCGTTGCCGGTCTTGTTGCGCCGGCTGGCAACATGGCTGACGCCGGAGGTTCCGGTGGATGTTCTAACGCCGATTCGGGTCTATAAGGACCGCTTCCTCAATAGGCCAGAGGAATTCAGCCGCCATCTGCAACTGGCCGCGAAGAAATGCGGAGATGACGGCTGGGTCTTGATTCTTTTGGATGCCGATGACGACTGCCCCGCAGCCAGAGGCGCCGAGATCGTCAGCAATGCCCGCGAAGTCATTCCGCACCGGCGGATAGCCGTCGTATTGGCAAAGCGGGAATACGAAGCCTGGTTCATCGCTTCATCGAATTCGTTGGACGGCTATCGTGGGTTCGCTTCTCGTCCCAGCGATACAAATGTGGATGCTGAGACACCACGGGACGCAAAAGGTTGGCTGAAGGAACGAATGGCAAGTCGTTCATACGGAGAGACTACCGATCAGCCAGCTTTTTCGGCGCAATTTGATTTGGTGCGCGCCCGCGAACGAAGCCGGTCTTTCCGCAAACTCTGCGACGAATGGTCAAGAAACACCCGGTAGATGATCCATTCACGAAAAACGCCCATGAAACTCCCCACCCGCGTCCAGATCGTCGATGTCGGCCCGCGCGACGGCCTGCAAAATGAAAAACAGCCCGTGCCCGCCGAGATCAAGATCGGCTTAGTGCAGCGCCTGCAAGAGGCCGGCCTGAAAGAAATCGAAGTCACCAGCTTCGTCAGCCCCAAGTGGGTGCCGCAAATGGCCGACAACGCCGAGGTGATGCGCGGCATCCGGCGCCTGCCCGGCGTGCGTTACTCGGCGCTCGCGCCCAACATGAAGGGCCTGGAAGCCGCGCTGGCCGCGCCGCGCGAGCAGTGGCCGGACGAAATCGTGGTGTTCGGCGCGGCCAGCGAGGCGTTCAGCCAGAAGAACATCAACTGCTCGATCGCCGAGAGCATCGAGCGTTTCGCGCCCGTCGCCGAAGCCGCGCGCGCCAGGGGCATTGCCGTGCGCGGCGCCATGAGTTGCACGGTCGGCTGCCCTTACGAAGGCGACATCGCGCCCGAAAAAGTGGGCTACCTCGCCAAGCTGATGAAGGACATCGGCGTGCAGCGCGTGGACGTGGCCGACACCATCGGCGTTGGCACGCCGCTGAAAGTGCAGCGCGCCATCGAAGCCACGCTGGCGCATTACGGCATCGACGGTATTTCGGGCCACTTCCACGACACCTACGGGCAGGCCATTGCCAACACACTGGCCGCGCTGGAGCTGGGCGTGTGGAACTTTCAATCTTCCGTGGCCGGCCTGGGCGGCTGCCCCTACGCCAAGGGCGCGACCGGCAACGTCGCCACCGAGGACGTGGTGTACATGCTGCACGGCATGGGCATCGACACCGGCATCGACCTGGACAAGCTGATCGACGCGGGCGTGTACATCAGTGACGCGCTGGGGCGCAAGACCGGGTCGCGGGTGGCTACTGCTGTGTTGAACAAGCGGTAGGGCGAAAAAATGCACATCAACTCTTTTGAGTTGCCTGTGGAGCTGGCCGAGGCGCTGAGAACCGGTAGTTTGCAGCGCGAGCGAGGTTCCTGGCCTCTCAAGCACAACCTCGACACCTATGGGAATCGCCTCGAAACCGAATTAGGGTCCCTCCATGACCTTCCCAGCATGGCAAAAAAATCGGCGGCACTCTCCAAAGATTTTCAATCTGATGGAATGTACGGAACAAACTATCCAGAGTTCGCAGGCCCAGGCGGAATTCCAGACATAACCGACTTCAGTCAGATTATTTGTTTCGGCGATTCTGGAGACGGAGCGCCGTTCTGCCTGGACTACAGAGCAGGCATTCCTGCATCCGTCATTTGGTGGGACGACGTTTACTGGCGAAAAATTGCGCCAGACTTCCGCACTTTTCTCAACCTTTTTGC
>WRJY01000279.1 GCA_009778355.1 Desulfovibrionaceae bacterium
ACACCGCCGCCCGCCTGCTGGCCGCCGACTGGCCCCACCCCTATTCCCGCGAAGTAGCCGCCGCCCTGCCCGGCCAGCGCCCCGGCAGCATAAAGTACTGGCCGCCGGTGGGCCGGGTGGACAACGTTCATGGCGACCGCAACCTGTTTTGTGCCTGCATTCCCGCCGGAACACAGGCATGATGCGGCTGCGGCAGCGTGAAATTGTTCTCCAATCTCCGCCCCCTGATGCCGCGCGACTTGCGCCAATGCCCCTATCATCGGCTCTCATGTACATTCGTCTTCACTCCACATTCGCGGCCATTGCGCTGGCCGCACTGGTAACGGCCTGCCAAAGCACGCCCCCGCAAGCGCCACCGCCAGCGCCTGCGCCGCCGCCCGCCGATCCCTCGGCCCAGTTGCGGGCCCAGGACTGGGACATCGCCGCCGCCTACGACGCGCAGGGCCAGGCAACCTCCAATTGGCGGCTGGACAAGCGGCCAGCCATGCGGCTGCATTTCGAGAGCCAGCGGGTGTCGATGCAGAACCTGTGCAATGCGATCAACGCCAGCTACACGCTCGAAGACGGCCGCATCCAGATCAGCCGTCCGGTATCCACCAAGCGCGCGTGCATGAGCCTCAAGCTGATGGCGCTGGAGCAGCGCATGACCGCGCAGTTGCCAACGGTTCAGCGGTTCGATCTGCACGACGGCCCGGCGCCGCAACTGGTGCTGCACTTTGCCAACGGCAGCCGCTGGGAACTGATCAGTTCGTCGGCGCCCGCATCCACGCTCGCGCTTGCATCCACGCCAACGCCGCAAGCCCAGCCCAGCGACGCCGGCGAAACCATCTTCCTGGAAGTAGCGCCCCAGCGCGCCGCGTGCAGCCGTGGCAAACCCAAGGGCGCGCAATGTCTGCGCGTGCGCGAAGTCCGCCATGCCGGCAACGGCGTGAAACAGCACGCGGGCCAGTGGCAGATTCTCCAGGGCGAGATCGAGGGTTACACCCACAAGCCAGGCGTGCGCAACGTCCTGCGCGTGCACCGCATCCAACGCCAGGACGCCCCGGCCTACGTGCTGGACACGGTGGTCGAATCCGGGCGCGTGGGCAAGAAATAGCGGCATCGTCATCCTCCCCCAATTCCCCCGCTTTCGCCGGGCTTCATCGTTGCCGCATGACCACCGCAATGCTCCCCTATCCCGGCGCGCTGACCGATGTGCTCGGCATCGAGGTTGGCCACCATACGCTGGCCGGGCGGCCCACGGGTTGTAGCGTGGCGCTGGCGCGCGCGGGCGCGGTCGGCGGCGTGGACGTGCGCGGGGCCGCGCCCGGCACGCGCGAGACCGATCTGCTGGATCCCGCCAACTTGGTGAGCGTGGTGCACGCCGTGCTGCTGACCGGCGGCAGCGCCTGGGGCCTGGACGCTGCCGGCGGCGTCATGCGCTGGCTGGAGCAGCAGGGCATCGGCCTGCGGGTGGGCGCCGCTGCCGGCCAACTGGTGCCCATCGTGCCGGCGGCGGTGCTGTTCGATCTGCACCTGGGCGATGCGCGCATCCGCCCCGATGCCGATGCCGGCCACGCCGCCTGCCAGGCCGCGTCGCGCCAGCCGCCCAGACAGGGCTGCGTGGGCGCGGGCGCCGGGGCCACGGTGGGCAAGCTGTTCGGCATGGCGCACGCCATGAAGGGCGGCATCGGCAGCGCCAGCGTCGTCGTCGATGGCGTGACGGTGGGGGCGCTGATCGCCGTCAACGCCCTGGGCGACGTGGCCGATCCGGCCAGCGGTGCGCCCATCGCCGGCGCGCGCACCGCCGATGGCCAGCGTCTGCGCGCCAGCGTGGGCGCGGTGCTGGCCGGCGAGCGGCCCTTGTCGATCCTTGCGGGCAGCAACACCACCATCGGCGTGATCGCCACCGACGCGCCGCTGACCAAGGCGCAGGCCCGGCGTCTGGCCGGCGCTGGCCACGACGGCTTGGCGCGCGCCATCCGCCCGGTGCACACCATGAGCGATGGCGACACGCTGTTCGCGCTGGGCACGGCCCAAGCGAAGGCGCTCGACTTCAACGTGCTGTGCGTGCTGGCCGCCGAGGCAGCGGCGCGCGCCTGCGTCAACGCGATGGCCGCCGCCCGAGGCGCGCGCATCGGCGATCTGTACCTGCCCGCCGCCACTGACCTGACCGGCGGGCAGCGCTGATCGCCAGGCTGAAAGCGCTACGATGCCGGCATTGCCGCACAACCGGCCACTGCCATGACCACTGAACCTCGACAGCCACCTGATCCCGATCCCGATGACCCCATGACGACCACGCTCGGCGTGCTGGAAGACGCGCTCGAAGACGTGCGCGCCCGCCACCCCGACACGCCGCAGTGGGAGTTCTTCGAGGGCCTGCTGACGGCGCTGCTGTGCACCCGCCGCCCCATCGACGCCGACGAGTGGCTGCCGGTGGCGTTCGGCTGCGAAGTCGACGAAGTGTTTGCCAACCCTGACGAGTACACGCGCTTCATGATGGGCTGGATGGAGCGCGAGGCGCAGTTGCGCGCGGAGCTGGAAGCATCGCCTGGCGACGATGACGATGACGGCCTGAACCCCGCCGTGGTGGACTGGCGCGGCCTGCTGGCCAGCCTGCCCGAAGCCGACCGGGCCCAAATCGCCGATGGCCAAGACGGCCCGCCGCCCGCTCTGGGGCAGGCGTGGGCGCTGGGCTTTCTGTTCGCCGCCGACTACTGGAGCGACGACTGGACACCGCCGCGCGACAAGGAAATCGCCGCCGCCATCGCCGACGCGCTGGACTGCATCGAACGCCTGCTGGAAGACGACACGGCCAAGCCGGCGCTCAACCTGTATGACCCGGACGGCCCGCCCACCGTCAGCCAGCAGCGCCTGGAAGAGCTGGGCCAGGCGCTGAACGCGGTGCACGATCTGTACGACATCGCGTGCAGCCTGGGCCCGCGCATGGCGCCGGTACGCAACGGCATCAAAATGGGCCGCAACGACCCGTGCCCCTGCGGCAGCGGTAAAAAATACAAGAAATGCTGTGGCGCCTCCTGACCCCGGTCATCCTGCTTCCCCCTTTGGGCAAAGGCCGGGATGGGGCCGGCGCCACACGGCAAACGCCGATTGACTGAACGACCAACTTGATCCTGAACTACGTCTGGCTGGGCTTTTTCGCCAGCGCCTTCACGGCGGCGCTGGCGCAGACGTTGCTGGGCGACTTCAGCGTGTTCCCGCGCCTGATGACAGCGCTGTTCGACGCCGCCAGAACCGGCTTCGAGATCGCGCTGGGCCTGACCGGCGTGATGGCGCTGTGGCTGGGCTTCATGAAGATCGGCGAGCGCGCCGGCATGATCGACGCCTTTGCCCGCGCGGTGAACCCGGCGCTGCGGCACCTGCTGCCCGGCGTGCCGCCCGGCCACCCGGCGCAAGGCGCGGTGGCCATGAACCTCAGCGCCAACCTGCTGGGCCTGGACAACGCCGCCACGCCGCTGGGCTTGGCCGCCATGCGGCAATTGCAGTCGCTCAACCCCAGCAGCGACACCGCCAGCAACGCGCAGATCATGTTCCTGGCGCTCAACACCGCCGGGCTGACGCTGATTCCCACCTCGGTGATTGCCATTCGCCAGACGCTGGCGCTCAAGCAGGGGCTGGCGGGCTTCAACGCGGCGGACATCTTCTTGCCCACGCTGATCGTCACCGCCATCACGCTGATCACCGCGCTGACAGTGGTAGCGGCGGTGCAACGCATCCCGCTGTGGCGCGCCGGCCTGCTGATGCCGCTGGGCGCTTTGGGCCTCGGCGCGGGAGCGCTGAGCTGGTGGCTGACCAGGCTGCCCGCCGACGCCGCCGCGCGCTCGATGGGGCTGATCGGCAGCGGCGCCATCCTGTCGGTGGTACTGCTGTTTCTGGTGGCCGGGGCGCTGCGCCGCGTGAACGTGTACGACGCCTTCATCGACGGCGCCAAGGAAGGCTTTGGCGTCGCCGTCGGCATCATCCCCTATCTGGTGGCGATGCTGGCGGCCATCGCCGTGTTCCGCGCCGCCGGGCTGATGGACATGCTGATGCAGGCCATCGCCTGGGCGGTGGCCGCGTTCGGCCTGCAGACCGACTTTCTGCCCGCCGTGCCGGTGGGGCTGATGAAGGTGCTGTCGGGCGCCGGCGCGCGCGGCCTGATGGTGGACGTGATGCAGACGCATGGCGTCGATTCCTTTGCCGGCAAGCTGGCCGCCATCATCCAGGGCTCGACCGAAACCACCTTCTACGTGCTGGCGGTGTACTTCGGCAGCGTCGGAATCAAGCACACCCGCCACGCCCTGGCCTGCGCGCTGCTGGCCGACGCCGCAGGGCTGGCGGCGGCCATCGTGGTGGCCTACGCTTTTTTCAAATGAGTCTGATCGCTGAAATGAAACTTGCCCAGCTTCGCTCTTGCTCCTTCCCCCTTTTGGGGAAGGCGTTGCCCGCGCCGATTCCATCCGCCGCGAATCACGCGGAGCGTGGTCAAAAACCGAACCCGCCATGACCAACACCGCCCCACGCATCGGCCTGATCTGGGCGCAGGCGCATGGCCGCGTCATCGGCAAGGACGGCCTCATGCCCTGGCATTTGCCGGAAGATCTGGCGCATTTCAAGCGCACCACGCTCAGCCACCCGGTCATCATGGGGCGGCGCACCTGGGACTCACTGCCGCCGCGTTTCCGCCCTCTGCCTGGCCGCGCCAACATCGTCGTCACGCGCCAGCCCGATTGGCATGAAGGGGGCGCGCAGCGCGCAGCCAACCTGAACGACGCGCTGCAACAATGCGCGGGCAGCGCGCGGGTCTGGGTGATCGGCGGCGCGCAAATGTATGCCCAGGCCCTGCCGCTGGCCGACGAGGCCGTCATCACCGAAATCGATGCCCGCTTCGACGGCGACGCCTTCGCGCCCGCGCTGGAGCGCGAGTGGCATGAGGTGGCGCGCGAGACACACGCCAACGCCAACGGTCTGGCGTTCGCCTTCGTGCGCTACCGGCGGCAGTCGCGCGCCTGATGACCGTCCTGAGAGCCTGTTTATGATCTCAGCGGGCCTGCTGAGATCGTAAACAGGCTCTGACGATTCAGTTGACCGCCCGCCTGGCCATCAGCCGCTCCAGCACCAGCGGTGACACGTAGGGCGACACGTCGCCGCCCAGTTGGGAGATTTCGCGCACCAGCGTGCTGCTGACCGATTGCAGCGCGGCGGCGGGAGCCAGAAAAACCGTCTCCACATCGGGGGCCAGGCTGCGGTTCATGCCGGCCAGTTGAAACTCGTAGTCGAAGTCGGTCACGCCGCGCACGCCGCGCACCATGACCTTGCCGCCGCGTTGCTGCACGAAGTCTTTCACCAGGCCGTCGAAAGCTTCCACCTCGACGTTGCCGCAGCGGGCGGCGGCGTCGCGCGCCAGCGCCAGGCGCTCGTCCAGCGTGAACAGGGTTTTCTTGTGGTGCGCTATGGCGACGGCGATGACCACGCGGTCGAACAGCGCAGCGGCGCGGCGCACGATGTCCTCGTGCCCAAGCGTCATGGGGTCGAAGGTGCCGGGGTAAACGGCGATCACGCCTGGGCTCATGCGCTGCTCTCCTCTGTTGCTGGCGGCATTATGCCGATCCGTCGCCAACGGCAGCCGCGCGGCGCAGCAGGTGCGCGTGCACGGCGCCGGCCTTCAGGTGGCGGTACGGCGTCAATCCCAGGGCTTGCAGTTGCGCCGCGCCGGCCTGGGCCGCGGCCTCCAGGTACACCCAGCCGCCGGCGCGCGCGGCGGCGGCAGCAGCCGTCAGCGCGGGAGTCAACAGCGCGATGGCGTCGAACGGCGGGTCGAGCAGCACCAGATCGGCGCTGCCCGCGGCTTGGGCGCGCAGCGCCGCCACGCCGTCGCTGCGCTGCACGCGCACGGTGGCGGCCTGCAACCGCTGCGCGGTCTGGCGCAGTTGCGCCGCCAGCGCCGGGTCTTGCTCGATCAGCAGCACATCGGCAGCGCCGCGCGAGGCCGCTTCCAGCCCCAGCGCGCCGGTGCCGGCAAACGCATCGACGCAGCGCCAGCCGCTCAGGTCTTGCCCCAGCCAGTTGAACAGGGTTTCGCGCACGCGGTCGGGCGTGGGACGCAGGCCGGGCTTGTCGGGCACGGGCAGGCGCGTGCGCCGCCACTGGCCGCCGATGATGCGCACCTCGCGCGGCGGCGCGGCGGCGCGGCGGCGCGGCGAACCCGAAGAAAAAGCTGCTCGCTCAGGCATGGCGGGATTGTCGCCTCAGCCGCGCGCGCGTTACGGTTTTTAGTCCGCCGACGCCTCGCACAGCGCCGATTCGGCCACGGGCGGCGCGCCGGTCAGCGCGGCGCGCACGCCCAGCACCACGTCGCCCACCACCATGATGGCGGGGCTGCCCAGGCCTTGCTCGCGCAGGCTGCCCAGCAACTGGCCCAGTGTGGTGATGCACTGGCGCTGCGCCGGCAGGCTGGCGCGCTCGATCACCGCCACCGGCGTACCGGCGGGCAGCGAGGCCAACAGCCCGGCCTGGATGTGCGAGGCGCTGCCGATGCCCATGTAGATGACCAGCGTCAGCCGCAGATCGCGCGCCGACGCGCCCAGGCGTTCCCAATCCACGCCTGCGCCGTTTTTCTGCGGGTGGCCGGTGACGAACACCACGCCCTGCGCGCGGTCGCGGTGCGTGAGCGGCGCGCCCAGCCCGGTCAGGGCGGCCAGGCCGGCGGTGATGCCGTTGATGACCACCGGCTCGATGCCGGCGCGGCGCAGGCTTTCCACTTCTTCGCCGCCGCGGCCAAAGATGAACGGATCGCCGCCCTTGAGCCGCACCACGTTTTCGCCCTCGCGCACGGCCTCCAGCATGAGCTGCTCGATGACGGCCTGCGGCGTGCTCCGGCAGCCGCCGCGCTTGCCGACGTAAACGATGCGCGCATCGGGCCGGGCATGGGCCAGCACGCCTTCGCCCACCAAGTCATCGGCCAGGATCACGCTGGCGGCGGCAATGGCCCTGACGGCCTTGAGCGTCAGCAACTCGGCATCGCCCGGACCGGCGCCGACCAAAGCGACACACCCCTGCCCCGGCGAGGCCGGCGCGCGGACGATTTCTTCTTTCAAACTGGCACTGATTTCCATTCAGGCGATTGTGGGCATATAGGGTTTAACCCGGATTGACAGGCGTCAAGAATAAAAAATTGTCCCGTCACAGCCCCAGGCTTTGCAGCAGGCGGGCGATCTGCGCCGGTTGTGGCGGCACCGGGCCGGCAAAACGCGGCTGGCCATCCGGCCCGCCGATCACCAGGGTGGGAAAGGTTTCGACATCGATGTCGCCCAGCGCGGCGGCCTCGTCCTCGATGTCCAGCCAGCGGAACACGGCGTGCGGATGCTCGGCCGCCGCGCGCTCAAAGCCGGGTTGAAATTCCCGGCAGGCGCCGCACCAGGCCGCGCACAGACAAATCACGGCGCAGCCCGCGCCAGCGCGCCCGGCCAGCGTCTGCGTGAGCAAGGCGCGCAAGGTATCGGCGTCGGTGTTGGCGGGCAAGACGGCGGTCATGTGCGGGCAAAGGCGCTCGCGAGCAGCGCCGCTGCGAGCATGGGAAGCGATTGTCTCACCTCGACGGCGATTGGAAACCGTGGCCGATAGCGACTGTGGCTGATGGCGCTCAGTCCCGAATTCTGGCAGGATGTACGCACCAACCATTTACAACCCAAGGAGACCAACCGTGACCACCGTTGCCGATATCTTGTCCGCCCGCAAAAGCAAGCCGCTGGCCGCGCTGCCGCCCACCGCCACCGTGCGCCAGGCACTGCAACTGATGGCCGACCGCGAGGTCGGTTCGGTGCTGCTGATGCAGGGCGATTCGCTGTTGGGCATATTCACCGAACGCGACTACGCCCGCAAGATCGTGCTCCAGGGCCTGACATCCATCGACACACTGCTGACCGACGTGATGACCTCGCGCCTGTACGTCGTCGGCCCGCGCCAGACGGTGCAGGAATGCCTGGCGGTCATGACCCAAGGCAAGCTGCGCCACCTGCCGGTGGTGGACGGCGGGCAGGTACTGGGGCTGGTGTCCATCGGCGACCTGGTTCACGCCCAGTTGGCGCAGCAGCAGTTTCTGATCCAGCAACTGGAGAACTACATCGTGGGGAATCTGGCATGACCGCCCTGTGACGGCCTGTCCTTTTCTTGCGGCTTATCCGTCGGTACGCCGCAGGATTGGCGAAACCGGGCAGGTGCCTGGCATCGGCATTTGAATTTGATCCAGAGATGCGGTCGCCGGCCCATTAGCACTCCCCCTCCAGGAGTGCTAAAATACCCGATAAGCATGAAAGGACATTCAACGATGATCGCTTCGGTTCCACGCCCCGCCTCGAACGCCGTGGCACTGGCCAATCCGTGGGCCGTCGTGCCGCCGCTGGGCAATCTCGACGCCTACATTACCGCTGCCAACCGGCTGCCGATGCTCACGCACGAGGAAGAGCAGCGGTACGCCCGTGAACTGCGCGACACCGGCAGTCTGGAAGCTGCCGGAAAGTTGGTGCTCTCGCACCTGCGCCTGGTCGTGGCGACCTCGCGCCAATACTTGGGCTATGGCCTGCCTCATGCCGATCTGATCCAGGAAGGCAACATCGGCCTGATGAAGGCCGTCAAACGCTTCGACCCCGACCAGGGCGTGCGCCTGGTCAGCTATGCGCTGCACTGGATCAAGGCCGAAATCCACGAATACATCCTGAAGAACTGGCGCTTGGTCAAGGTGGCCACCACCAAGGCCCAGCGCAAGCTGTTTTTCAACCTGCGCTCCATGAAACAGGGTTTCGTGGCCGAGGACGCCGCCGAGGACATCACGCACCGCGGCGCGCTGACCGAGGCGCAGATCGGCGTGGTGGCGCGCAAGTTGAGCGTCAAGCCCGGCGAAGTACGCGAAATGGAAACGCGCCTGGCCGGCGGCGACGTGCTGCTGGACCCGGCCCCCGAAGGCGGCGACGGCGAGCGCGCCTTCGGCCCCATCGCCTACCTGTCGGACGAGCAGCACGAGCCGACGGCCATCATCGAAGCCGCCCAGCGCGACATGCTGGCCACCGAAGGCATCGCCAGCGCCCTCAAAAGTCTGGACGAGCGCAGCCGCCGTATCGTGACCGAACGCTGGCTGAACGTGAACGACGACGGTTCGGGCGGCATGACACTGCACGAACTGGCTGCCGAATACGGCGTCAGCGCCGAACGCATCCGCCAGATCGAAGTGGCGGCCATGAAGAAAATGCGCGCCGCACTGGCCGAATACGCCTGATCCGGCGAAACCGCCTGCGCGCCAGAAAGCCCCCACCCCCTGCCAGGCAACCCGCAGGAGGTTTCCTTTTCCATGCCCGGCCTTCGCGACTGGCCGCATCGGCCAAAACAGGCTTGCCAGCTATGTTTGCCGTTGACACTGCCGCGGCGCGATTTACGGTTTCTCCGGCAGCCACGCCAGCATGTACGAGGTGGACGACCGTGCGCCCGGCGCGGTGTTCAGCCTGGGCGTGCCGGTGTTGGGCATCTGCTACGGTATGCAGGCCATGGCGCAGCAACTGGGCGGCCAGGTGGAAGGCGGCCACCGGCGCGAGTTCGGCTACGCCGAGGTGCGCGCGCGGCCATACCGCGCTGTTGAGCAACATTCAGGACTTTCACATGCCCGAAGGCCAGCCTTTGGGCAGATCAAGGCGCGAACGCCACTGGCGCGGCCAAAGCCGTATCTTCCTTACCGGCAGTTACAGCAGGTCGCGGCGCTGTGAATCGCACCTTCTAAAGAGCGTATTGCGGGAAATCCCAAGGTACGTTCTGTGGGAACCGGGGTCGGGTGATTGCTCCGGTGACTTGGCGGGCCCGATCAGTGACGATTGGCTCCTATCCAGATTGCTCAGGCGGTAACCGGCAGCCGCTATTGGGCGCGAAACGGCTTCAGCGGCTTGTCTCACTCACTTGAAATCACTTCAGCGCTCCGAACGCCAGCAGCAGCCCGATCAGCGCCGGCTGGTGCAGCATGTAGTAGCTCAGGCTCCAGCGGCCCAGCGTTGCCAGGGCGCGGTCAACGGGGTCCGGCATCGGCCCTTGCCGCCAGCGCGGGAATGCGGACAGGGCTTGCGCCAGGCCCACGCCCCACAGCATCACGCCCAGCCAGGGCAGCAGCGGCACGTAGTCCTCGGTCGGCGGCTTGCCGGAAACGACGCCCAGCCAGTTGAGCCAGCGGCTGTCGAAGGCCGCACGCACGGCGGCGGGCGCCAGTTCGCGCAGTGCCTGGCCCAGCCACGGCGCGGCCAGCGCCAGCGCCGCGCCAGCCACCCAGGGCACGGCCCCGCGCAGCCAGCCGCGCGCCAGCAGCCAGCGCACCACGATCAGCATCACCGCCATGCCGTGCAGCACGCCGAAGCTGATCCACCGGTGCCCGAACATCAGCCAGGAACCCGCCGACACCAACAGCGCGCAGCCCGCCACCTGCGCCCAGCGCCGCCAAAAGCGCGGCCAGCCCTGCCCCTGCCGCACCGCCAGCGTCTGGCCGATGCCGGCGCACAGCAGAAACAGGCTGACGATGCCGGTGCGCTGCCAGGTCCAGACCGGGCTTTGATAGAAGTCCTGTCGGATGTAGCCGAAGTGATCGAGGTCGAAAGAAAAGTGGTATGCCGTCATCCACAGCATCGCCAGCGCGCGCAGGGCGTCGATGCGGTCGTGGCGAAGGACGGCTGCCACCGGGTTCAACCTAAAAACGGCAGTTGGATGCGCCCGCCAGTGCCGTGATCGGCGTGCCAGGCAAGGCGCGAGGACGCGGCAGGCCCGTGCCTG
>WRJY01000280.1 GCA_009778355.1 Desulfovibrionaceae bacterium
AGTGCGAGTTGGTGCGCCCCGTCGTAGCTCAGGGTCTGCTTGGTGTAGTGCCCGCCCTTGAGTTCAGTGAACTGCTCGATGCGGTTGCCGTGCGCGTCGTAGCGCAGGACACTGCCGTTGCTGTCGTTGCCGTTGCCCTCGTGGTAGCCGATGCGGTTGTTTTTCCACTGCTCAATCGGGCCTTTCTCCAGAATTGGCAGACTGCCATAGCCCAGCAGGTTGAAGCCCGGATCACGCCCGTGTTTCCTGACCAACTCCGCCCAGTTGTCTTGCTGCTCTTGTTTGCTGGGCGTTTGGCCGGGCAGCCGGTTGCCGGCAGCGTCAATGTTCCAGTGTTGGGTTTCGTTGGGATTCAAGCTGCTGGCTCGCGCTCTCAAGCGCCCGGCTGCATCGTAGCCAAAGCGCTGGACATCGACGGTGCTCTGAATGCCGATGATCTGGCCCAGCGCGTCGTAGTGGTAGCGCCTTTGGCTGATCTGGCCGATGAACACTTGCGGCACGGACTGTTGCGCCGGCAAGCCTTGCAGGTCGATGCCTTGCAAGCGCCCCAACTGGTCGCGCCAGCGGCTTTGGCTGAAGGTCTGTTCGCTCGAACTGCGCCATTGGCGGTTGGTTTCGCGGTGCAGGTCGTCGCGCTCAAAGTCAATCAGGCTGTGCTGTTCGTGCATCAGGCCATGCACGTGGCCTGAGCCGTAGAGTAGCCACTGGATGTTGCCGGCTGCTTGCAACTGGCTTTGGGTGCGGTTGCCCAACTCATCAAATTGGTGGGCGATGTGGTGTTCGAATTCAACTTGGGGCGTGGCGCTGGGTTCTGGCTTGTAGAGCTTTTGCGCTTCGCCGGTCAGGCGCCCGGCGCTATCGCGCTGCAACTCGATGCGGCTTTGCAACTGTTCTGGTCCGGTGTAAACGCTGATGGTTTTTAGGCGTTCGGCTGCATCCCATTCGTAGCAGTGGCTTTGGCTGGGAGTGGCTTGGGTGGCGGCCAAGGTGCGTTCGGCAAGGTGCCCCAACGCATCCCAGCGGTACTGGCTTTCCTGCCAGTTCTGCCCTTGGCCGTCGCTGGCTTGGACCAATTGACCGGATTGGTCCCACTGGTAGCGCTGGATTCTGCCGTCAAAGCCGGTTTTCTCGATCAGCCGGCCCATCGGATCCCATTTGAAATGGCTTTTGGCGGCGTTCTCGTTGGTCAACTGGGTTAATCGCCCAGCTATGTCGTAAGCCAGTTGCACGCTCAAGGCGCCATGCTTTCGTTTAATCAACCGGCCCCACAGATCGTAGGTCAATTCAATGGGGCTGCTGGGGGTTTGATTATTGTTATCGGTTGGGGGTTCGATGCGGATTAGGTTGTCTCGGGCATCGTAGTGATAGCGCTCGACCTGCCGGTTGGGCCTGTGGGCGGCTTTAATGCGGCCCTGGCCATCTCTCTCGTAGCGGGTGACCTGATTTTGGGCGTCGGTGACTTTA
The DNA here is from genome assembly GCA_009778355.1 of Desulfovibrionaceae bacterium. GTDB lineage: Bacteria > Pseudomonadota > Gammaproteobacteria > Burkholderiales > Burkholderiaceae_C > Ottowia. Next base: position 1,465 of record WRJY01000280.1, read on the forward strand.
ATCGTCTGGCCCCAGCGGTCGTAGTCCCAGTGGGTGGTTTTGCCGGAACAGTCGGTGTGGCTGATGAGCAGACCGGCTTTGTTCCATTGCAGCTTCTTGACGCCGCCTTTGGCGTCTTGTATTTCTGCCGGGCGGTCACAAGTCAGGGGTTCTTGCCTAGGGTCGAGGTAGCGGTAGTGTTCACTGCCGCTGGCATCGTGCTTGATTTCGCTCAGGCGGCTGTGCTCGTCGTAGTTGTAGCTGGTGACGACGCCGGCGCTGTCGCGGCTTTGGGTGAGGTGCCCGGCTTCATCGTAATCTTGGCTGCTGGCGCTGCCATCGGGCAGTTGCACACCCAATATGTTGCCTTGCGCATCACGCCGGATGTAAGTGGTGCGGCCCTGGGGGCCAGTGCTGGCGCTCAGGCGACCGTGGCCATCGTAGCTGTAGCGCAGCACGCTGCCATCAGCCCTGTGGTGCTCGATTAGGCGTGATAGACCCGCCTCACCTTCAAACAGGTAGTGATCGCTTCGGCTCAGACTGTCGGTGACTTGGGCACTGTGCCGGGGCTGGCCTTCGGGCGAGGGCTCTTCCTTCCGGTAGTCGAAGCGGTAGCCCAAACCTTCTTCGTTGCCGTGTTCGACCACGCGCAAGCCCAAGGGGGTGTCGGCATAGCGGTAGGTGTGCCAAGGGCCGCTTCGATGGCGGTGGGCAATGATGCGGTGCTCTTGCCACTTGTATTCGCGGGTCAGTTCACCAGCCCTGTTGTGAACGGTGATGAGGTCGCCTTGGCTGCTGTAGCCGTAACTGACCAGGAGGATAGGTTCGGGCAGGGTGTGCAGGGGGTCGCGTTCGAGTTCAACGCTTGCCAGCCGCCAACCATCGTCGGCCCCCCAAGGTCCTTGGACTGGCTTGCCGGCGTGGATGCGCTGGTGTTCGAGCCGGTAGCGTCGGCCTGCGCCATCGGTGATGGCGATGAGTTTGCCTTCGGGCAGGACGTCGGTTGAGCGGGCAAAGAGGTTGCGTTTGGCTTCCGGTATCTTGATTTCTTCTTTGCCGGTGCTGTAGCGGTAGCTCTGGCGGCGGCCAAAGCGGTCAATTTGGGCAGTGAGGCGCCAGCGCGATCCTGCGGTGGGAGTGAACAGCCACAGGATATCGACGGAGCCGCTGGCTGCAATGAGGACATTGGGATCTTGGGCCAAGTCGTCGTTGACGTGGGCAAAGCGCTTGTGGCGGGTCCACTCTGGAGGTTGGCCTTCGGAGGTTTGGCCACCTCGAATGAGCCAGAGGTCTTCGCTAGCGCTGTAGTTCTGGCCTGCGGATTGCAAGGCTTCGCCGAAGGTGATGACGCGACCGCTGGCATCAAAGAGCAAGAGGCTGCTGGCCTTGGGCTCGATGCTCAACTCAGTGAGCAGGTGCCAGCCGTGGCCCAGTAAGCCGCAAGCGGCACCGTGTTCAGAGTTAACGTAGCTGCTGTATTGGCGCTGCCAGATCACGGGCAGTGCGCCAGGCAAGGCAAAGTCCAGGTCTTCGGGACCAAGCAAAACCTTGGCGCCTAACTGCGGGTTGACCGGATCGGGAGTGTTGGTTTTGCCGCCGGGACAAACCGAGCACGCCTTGCCTCCCTGCGAACCTATCAAAACTGTCAACGAGCCTTGGACGATCGGGCCACCCTTGAGGGTCTTGTCGGTTTGGCGCGCTGCGGGAAGGCCGGACATGGGTTTACGCTCCTCTTTGGGATGCCAAATTATGAACCTATTCCGAACTCGCCTGAGCTGCCGCGCGATAGGCTGCATCGCCGTAGGTTTGGCGAACGGTTAGGCTTCCGCTTCGCGCCGCGCCCCCGCCACTTGGGCGGCACCATGCGCTACATCCCGAAGGGCGTACCATCTATGACGGGCTGAAACCAATGATCGGTAGCTCGCCCAACACAAGCAAGTGTCGTACTACGCTGAGTGAAACCCTGGCACGAGTTGGCTGGCCCGCATCATCCACACATACACAAACGTAACGGTATGGCAAACGGCAACGCGGAAGACCAGTGGCTGTTGACAGCAGCCGAGTGCGAATTGGTGCTGTCCAAGAGTCGAGCGAACCGCTTGGGCTTTGCCATCCTGCTAACTTTCTTTCGCGAGCACGGTCGCTTTCCACGAGATGATGCCGAAGTCTCGGCTCAGGGGATTGCTGCACTGAGTCAGCAGATCAATGAGCCGATACCCGTGTGTGGCGTTCCCTTTCTGGCTGAACGCACGGCCAAGCGTTTGCGCGCTGAGGTTCGTGAACAATTTGGCTTCCGTGAAGCGACGGTCGCCGATGCCGAGAGATTGATGGAGTGGTTGCTAGACCACGTTGTCGGCGAGGTTGGCGGTGACATTGAGTCGATGATTGAACGACTGGAAGCTCACTGCCGCGAACTTGCCATCGAACCACCAACGCCAGATCGGGTAGAGCGAATTGCGCGTAGTGCATTGCGTACTCATGAAGACCGCTTCCACAATGGAATTTATGAGCGGCTTTCGTCTGCGGCCCGTGAGCGCCTGGATGCTTTACTACGGCCAGAGAATGCAAACAGTGGCACTGGCGACCAAGACGAAGCAAGCGGTACACCAGCCGTCCTGCTGAAATTGCGCGGCAGTCCAGGACGACCAAGTCTTGCCAGTATGCAGGACGAACTGGCGAAGCTGGAACTGATCCGAGGAATCGAACTACCCTCTGACTTGTTCAACCGAGTTTCGTCACGAGACTTGGAGCGTTGCCGTCAACGCATATCAATTGAGGCTCCTCGCGATCTGCGCCGGCATCCAGATGCTGCTCGGATAACTTGGTTGGCTGCCTTTGTTTACCTGCGTGCTCGCAGCCTGACCGACGACCTGGTAGATTTGCTAATCGAGACCATCCACCAAATCGGTGCACGCGCCGAGCGTAGGGTCGAACGCGAACTGCTGGAAGATCTCAAGCGCGTTTCCGGCAAGCAAAATTTACTATTCAACTTGGCCGATGCCACACTGGCTCAACCCGATGGCGTGGTACGCGACGTGGTGTTTCCGGTGGTCGGCGAGCAAACGTTGCGCGATCTGGTCAAGGAATGGAAAGCCACCGGCCCGACCTATCGCATCACCTTGCGCACCGTAATTCGCAATTCGTATCAAGGTCACTACCGCCGCATGGTGCCAACCTTGCTGGCTGCGCTGGAATTTCGCTCCAACAACGACCGCCACCGTCCAGTGATGGACGCGCTCAATCTGATAAAGCGTTTTGCCGACACCAAGGTGCATACCTTTCCAGTTGATGAGGAAGTACCGCTCGACGGCGTGGTGCGCGGCTTATGGCGCGAAGCCGTGATGGAGAAGGACGCCGCTGGTCGGGATCGGGTCAACCGCATCACCTATGAAATCGCAGTGCTGGAAGCTCTGCGCGAACAATTGCGTTGCAAGGAAATCTGGGTAATTGGTGCGAACCGCTACCGCAACCCAGACGACGATCTGCCGACTGACTTCGACCAGAACCGCAAGGACTACTACCAAGCACTGAACCTGCCGCTCGATGTAGAACAGTTTATTACCAGCGTGCAGGTTGAAATGCGCGAGGCGCTTTCCACTTTTAACGCTGGTCTGAAAAAGAACCCCTACGTTCGGTTGAGCGGCAAGGATGGGGGCTGGATCACACTGACGCCGCTCGATGCGCAACCCAATCCGCCCAACCTGACGGCGCTCAAGGCTGAACTCAATGCCATCTGGCCGATGACCAGTCTGCTCGATATGGTCAAGGAAACCGACCTGCGACTAGGCTTTACCGACGCCCTGAAAAGCCCGACTTCCTACGAAGCAATGGATCGTTCGGTGTTGCAACCGCGATTGCTGCTGTGTCTGCATGGCCTGGGCACCAACGCCGGCTTGCAGCGCATGGCAGGATTGAACTCTGGCACCACAGCACGCGACTTGGCCTATGTGCGTCACCGTTACATCAGCGTAGACGCAATGCGCCGTGCAATTGCCATCGTTGCAGACGGCACGTTGCACGCCCGCAATCCGGCAATTTGGGGCAGCAGCACTACTGCCTGCGCATCCGATTCCAAGCATTTTGGTGCATGGGATCAGAACCTCACCACGCAATGGCACGTGCGCTATGGCGGGCGCGGTATCATGATCTACTGGCATGTGGAGCGTAGCTCGCTGTGCATCCATTCGCAGCTCAAGTCGCCGTCGTCGTCGGAAGTGGCGTCGATGATCGAGGGTGTGATCCACCACTGTACCGAGATGGAGGTAGATCGGCAGTATGTCGATTCGCACGGTCAGAGCACGGTCGCCTTTGCCTTCTGCCGACTGCTGGGATTCATGTTGTTGCCGAGGCTGAAGGCCATCCACTCGCAGAAGCTGTATCGGCCGGAAACCGGCAAGGCGGACGCCTACGCCGACCTGAAACAGATTCTGAGCAAGCCCATTGATTGGGATTCAGTGCGGCAGCAGTACGACCAAATGGTCAAGTACGCCACCGCGCTGCGCTTGCGCACGGCGGAAACGGAAGCCATTTTGCGGCGCTTTACCAAGAAGAACGTGCAGCATCCGACGTACAGGGCATTCGCCGAGTTAGGCAAGGCAATCAAGACCATCTTCCTATGCCGCTACCTGCATGATGAATCACTGCGCCGGGAGATCAACGAAGGACTGAACGTAGTTGAACAGTGGAACGGCGCGACCGACTTTGTGTTCTTTGCCCGGCGTGGTGAGATGGCGAGCAACCGCCGCGAAGACCATGAAGTCAGCATGCTGGCACTGCACCTGATCCAAAACTGCATGGTCTACATCAACACGCTGATGATCCAAAAAGTGCTGGCACAGCCGCACTGGCAGGGCAAGTTCACGCCGCGCGATTACGCAGCCCTCACACCGTTGATCTGGGAGCACGTCAACCCGTATGGACGGTTCGACCTCAACATGGATACCCGACTCGACCTGTCCTAATCGAAATGGCCCCTGGTGACACGACTGCTTGTTCTACCCCTTTTTGTCATGGCTTCAACTCGATTCCAGTCACGCCAGGCGGCTCGCCTAGCCTTTCTGCCAGCCGCGCCATCAAGTCCATGCGCTCGTGAAAAACCGCCACAATCAGGGCGGGCGCATTCTCGCGCAGCAGGCCAAAGATGTAGTGATGTTCACAGTGGGCCATGCCCATCGTTGGATAGAGCGCGCTCATATCCTTGAACGGCCCTTGACGAGCGGCAAGGCGGGCCATGCCTTGTTCCAACCTATCCCGATAGTGGCGCGCTTGCGCACTGCCCCACTGTTTGCGCGTGGTGCGAGCGATACCGCGCAGATCGGCCACAGCCGCACCCGACAGGATGTAGCGCATCATCAAGCGTCGCGGGCTTCGTCGGCCAGTTCTTCATCGAAAATCTCGCTGACGGTTTTGGTGGATACATTGCCCGCCAAGGCGTCCTCGACACGTGCAGTCAGCAAGGCTTTCAGTTCCTGCCATGCCTGGTCGGCGTCGGTATCGCCGGGAAACAGCCGCTCGATGGCGTACTGCTTGATGGTCTTGCCTTGCAGCACAGCCAAAGCTCTGAGGCTTTGATGCTGCTGGTCGGTCAGGTCGATGGTCAGGCGGCTCATATCGGTATCCTGGTAACTGGCTCGTCAGCACATTAGCACAAACCGGCCAAGCCCTCTATTGTTCCCCGGCCCTGCCCTGTCAACCTCCACCTCCAGCTTGGCCATGCTCAACCGATATCCGTTTTTGAAAAATCGTTGCCTTTGTAGAGCAACGGCAGCGCGAGGCTCTTGGCGCACCCGTAGGCAAAGCAATCACCCATGTTGAGCTGGGCCGGATTGGGCTTGCCGTATCGCTGATAGGCGTGCAGCGCGAGTGCGCCGATTTCCGGGGTGATCGAGACTTCCTGCACTTGCAGCGCGTTCATGAAGCCGCGCACGAGTGCGCGCGCATCGTCCATCGAAATACCACGCGCGCGGCGCAATGCCAGTACGCTTTCCATGAGGGCGATCGGGGAGGTGTGCAACCGGGTGTTGGCAGCATCGATCTTGTCCAGAAGGAGATCGCGCTCGCTTTCCGCAGCGAGGATGGCGACGACGGCGGACGCGTCAAGGAACACGGTTACTCCCCCCAGTCCTCGTCGGATGCACGCTTGTGCTCGTCGCTGCCGAGGGCGCCCGGTTGTCCCATGCTGTCGGCCTTTGCCAGCACGCCGGCCAAGAGGTCGCGAACGCTGCGGGTGGCAGCCTCGGCCTCGTATTCGCGCTTGAGGGCGGCACGCAAAACATCCACCTTACGGGTTCCACGGATGCGGCTCAAGTGGTCGATCTTGTGCAAGGTATCTGGATCCTTGATGGTGAGCGCCATAATGGTTCCTTTATTGAGGTGCCAGGGTATCACACCAAGGGTAGCAAGCCGACTCCCGCATGACCTTCATCAGTCCACGGGTCGATGACCCGCAACCTGGCCGCCAGGAAAGGCGACTTGTCGCGCGTGGCCACGATGAAGCCACGCGATGCAGCAATCGCCGCGATGTATCCGTCAGGCACTGGAAGTCCCCTGCCCGCGCTCTTGGCGGTGGTGACCAATTCGGCGTAGTGCCGCGCCGCCTGGACATCGAACATCAGAATGTTGTCCCGGAAAAGACCCATCAAACCTTCCAGCGTTCCAGTAAGCCGGTCCTTTCGCTTGCCTGCCGGCAATGCGGTAATGCCGAACAGCAATTCAGCCAGCGTCACGCTGGTCAGAAACAGGGTTTGTGCCGCCTGCCGGTTCAACCAGGCCATGACCACAGGATCCGGGTCTGGCCGCATCGCCTCCGATACGACGTTGGTGTCCAGGACGATCATTCAAAGCTCACTGGACGTGCTGGCGATCGGTCGCGGTTGCTCAAAATCGCATCGGCCTCTTCATTGGTCAGTCCGATCTGGCGGCCAAGCCGGGCCAATTCGTCGCCCATGCGGGTCCGTGTTTCCGGTTTGACCATCGTGGAAAGGATGTCGCGTACCTCGGCTTCCGTGCTGCGCCCGTGCTGGCGCGCACGCACACGCAAGGCGCGATGCACTTCGTCAGGGAGATTGCGTACCGTCAGCACCGCCATGTTGCACCTCTTGGACTGGAATGAAATATGCTGTCAATTTTACGATGTTGACAGCACCTATCAAGACGGGGCCCATCGAGTTCGCCGTGCTTGACCGCACGCTCGTGGACGAGGTGTTCGATGAGGGCGCCCAAGTCCACGTCGAACCCTACGCCCGGCGCCGTTTCGACGGTCAGCGGGCCGACACGCCGCAGGAAATCACCGAAACCGCCTCCGATGGCACGCTGTACACGGTCAAGCGTGTGGTACTTGGCGAGGCATCGGTCAAGCTGCCCATTCCCGCGCCGCAATGCCCGGAACTTGGTACGCTCATCGAGCAGTTGGAGCAGTTGCCCGCGCCCGATGGTTTTCGGCGCATCGCGCATCTTCTGGTGGACGCCGGCGCTTGTGACTTCACGTGGGTCGATCCGCTGCCAGGGGACATCATCGCCACGCCGCCGGCCATCAGCTTTGCGGTGGCCACGGCGAGGTTCCAGGGCCGGGTCACGGTGCTCTACAGGCGCGGCCTCGATCTGTACGAGGTGCAATTACACCGAGACGGCGAATTGCTGGAACAGGTCGATAACGTGTTCGTCGATGACTTGGGCCAGATGTTGGAGACGCTGATCGACGACGGAAGCTGGCGTCGCATTCGCGTACAGCCCTTGTCCGGGTGCAAGGTTGAAGCGCGCCGCGATATTTTGGCCGCTGGGGACGCGATATTTGGGTGGGGGGATCATTGCACATATCGCAAGGAAATTGCGGTGACGGCAAGTCATGATCCGGATAGTAGCTTGGAGCTGAACGCCGGTTCCCAGGTTGCCAGAGTATCGTCTTGGGGTCTGGATGGTATGTGGCCGGCGTCGAGTTCACCCAGCACGGCGGCCAGCAGGCGCAGGCCCATTGGGGCAAGCTCGCGGCGCCACAGGGTTTGTGGGGTATCGCTGGGGCGTATCCAGCACCAGTCTTGGGCGGCTATTGGGCCGGTGTCGGCGCCGTCGTCCATCCAGTAGGCGGTGCCGCCGGTTATCGGGTCGCCCATGTGGATGGCCCAGCGCACGGCGTCACGGCCTCGGTGCCTTGGCAACAGGGACGGGTGGTAGCCGAGGGCGCCATAGCGGGCGGCTTGGCGGGCGCTGGTGGCGATGAAGGCGTGGGCATGGGCGGCGACGATCAGGTCCACGCCGGACGGAATGTGGGCGGCTTCGACGCGGCGTGGGCAGACTTGCGCCGGCACGCGCGCTTGCATGGCGGCGGCGTGGAGGCGGTCGTATTCCTCGCTGTCGCCGGCGGCGGGAGCCAACGCGAGCGCGATGTCGTCGCCGCGATCCAGGCATAGTTTCAGGGCTTGTGCGCCCAGCCATTGCTGGCCGACGATTACGACGCGCATGATCCCTCCTTGCCCAGATACCGAAACCCCTGCACGGCGCGAAAGTGCCCGCCGTAGCCGGCGCTGGCCAAACGGTCGCTGCGGCGCGCCGCCGAGTGCCGCATCGACTGGGCGCTGCGCGCCTTGTTCTGGCCGTGCAGCGTGGCCGATACCTGCGTCCACTTGGGGTCGCGCCGCAGCGCGGCGGCCAGGCCGGGGTGCGAGGTGTGAAACAGCGTGGGCATGGGCTTGCCGTAGCGGTTGTCGCCGCGCCGCCATGCGTCACATACTGCGTTGAGAAAGCGCATCCCAACGCCCGCGCCCTGCCACTCGGGCATGACCACCAGGCGGCAGGCGCGCGCGCGGCTACTACGGCATGGACTTCGCGCGTTCGGGTGACTTGTCGGTCATCGTGCCGCTGATCGAAGACCAGCACCCGCGCCCGCAGCACCTGGCCTGGCACGGCCTGACGCTGCGGCACGACCATCCCTTATGGCAAACGCACTTCCCGCCCAACGGCTGGGGCTGCCAGTGCAGCGTGATGGCCGTGCGCGCCCCGCGCGCGGGCGACGCCACCGAGCCGCCCGAAGGCTGGGACGCCATCGACCCCAAGACCAGCGCCCCGCCGGGCATCGACAAAGGCTGGAACTATGCCCCGGGGGCCAACACTGATGCCCCGCTGCAAGACCTGATTGATCGAAAACTCATTAACCTGGACGCGCCGATTGGCGCGGCAATGCACGAGGAACTTGCGCCGGTTTTGTTGCAAGAAAAACTCAAGGCGTTCAGCGCGTTTGTGGATGACGCGCTGGTTGACAGAAGGCAACGCGGCAAGAGCATGGTGGTTGGCGCGCTCAAGACCAATTGGGTTGCGGCGGCACAAAAACGCGGCATTCAGCCCGTGACCGCCGAAATTGTCGTGCGCGACCAAGACGT
>WRJY01000281.1 GCA_009778355.1 Desulfovibrionaceae bacterium
GGGCCGCGATCCTTTCAGGCTCACACCTCGTTGGAATCACGGTACCGGCTCCAGGCTCATTCCTCGTTGGAAAAGACTGGCGCTTGACAGGGCAGGGCAAGCCTGCCATCATTGGTAAAAAGTAAGTGAGTACACCATGGAACCCACCTTGAACCCCTTGGAGCGGCTGACCCTGTCTGAGCTGACGCCAACGCAGCGGGCGGCGGTTCCTACTCTGACCCACAATGAACGGCGGCTCCTGCGGTTTTTGCAGGGCGGCAAGCTGGCTTTGCGCGTCTTCGGGACTCTGCTGGGGGCCGCACTGGATACGGGGAGCAAGGAAGAAGAAGAAACGCAAAAACGATATGGTGTTTTTGCCGATGGGTCTCCTTGGCCTGAGAATTGGCAACATGCAGATTGGGAAGCATGTTATGGCAAAGACAGCTGGTGGAATCGCCATTGAAGATCATTTGATCACTCCTCCTACGACTGTTTTCGCAGCTCCTCCTGCTGCCGCTTTGCCCGACTTTCCAGCGGCATTGGCTTGGCCTTCCGCGCTTTGAAGCATTTCACCTACCCCAACGCCAACTCTTAACCCAATCCACGTCATCATCGCCGTCCAGATCATTGGCAGCCCGACGAACATCGCCAGCAGCAGGGCGTTCAGGATCATCTGCTTGTAGCCCTGAACGGCTGCGGGGATAAGCCCCTTCATGAAGTCGCTGCCCTGCTCGCTGGGGTACATGGCGTTGACCAGGTGTCCGTCCACCCATTGGGCGATGAACCACATCGAGGCCCAGAACTTGACGGTGAAGATGGCCACCGCGCCGTAGAACATCACCTTCAGATCGAACCCGCTCAAAAACACGATCAGCGGCAGAAACATGTAGATGGACATCAGCACCAGCGCCTGCAGCATCGGCAGGCCCTGCAAGAGCGGCGTCAGGGAGAAACTGGCATTGAGCGCCTGCCCGACGACGCCGGTCGTGCTGAAGGTGGCGGTGACGGCATGCCAGACCTTGGTGCCGGTGCCGTAGTCGGCCTGGGTGTCGGTCTGGGTGAAGTCGGGATTGGCCTGGTATTGCGCCAGATTGGCCAGGGAGTCCTTGCACTGATCGTTGTCGGCCCAGACCAGGTTGGCGGCGGCGCAACTGGCCTGGCTCAGTTTGGTCCAGGCCGACGAGTGTGAAATCATCTCTTCGCGCAGGCCCTTTTGCCCGTCGGCGCCGACCCACCATTGAATGCACATGGGCTTGCCCCATTGGGGATCGGGCGGCGCTTCGGATTTGTCGGCGCTGGGCGAGCAGGAGGGGTACTCGGTATCGCGCGAGCAGTTGACCGGCCAGCCGGGCACCGGCTCGCGCGCGCGCAGGCTGTCGTAGAAGCCCGAGACGGTGCGAAACAAGGTGCTGCCCATGGCGTTGACGTCGGTGGCGTTTTTTTGCAGGATGGCCTGGCCATCAGGCGGTATATCGGCCCGGTTCATGGTCAGGTAGTTGCTGCGCGCCGGCGTGAAGCACTCGTTCCAGAAACGCTGGATTTCATGGCGCAGATTGGGGTCTTCGATGGTGGAGGTGTGGGCCAGGTTCTCGATCATGCGCAACTCGTTTTCGCCGCCGCGCAGGCCATTGCGCACCGCGAAGTTGACCCCGGAGGACAACGCCATCACGGTGTACCACCACGGCGGCACGAAGGCCAGATTGCCGGTGGCGCTCATGGAGCCGTCGCTGGCATCGCGCATGGCGGCGTCGTAGCCCGAGCCGGTGCCGCCCTGGCTGGAGCCCGGCTGGGGCGAGGGGTCGGCTGCCGTGCCCGGCGGCGTATAGGACAGATCGAGGTTGCTCAGGGACGTGACCGACGAGGTGGCAAAGCACACCGCCATCACGAACAGGGCCACGAACAGGCGGGTGCCGATGCGGTCGATCAGGCCCAGCACGCCGCCGCTGCTTTCGGCGCCTTGCTCCCTGGCCTCGCGCCAGTCGTTGAAGATCAGCAGGGCAAACGGCAGGATCACCAGGCCGGTGCCGGTGATGACCTCGCCAATGAGGTTGGCAAACGCCCAGCCGTACAAGGTGGTGAAGATTTCCAGGTAGCTGTCCAGTTGCATGATGGTGACTCGGTGAATGCGGGTGCGATCTGGCCTGGGATCAGAACCAGGCGGACAACAGATGCCAGAGCCTGACCGGCCCGATCGGCACCAAAAGCAGGTACAGCGCGCCCCAGGCCATGGCCTTGACGCGCAGCCGCAGCACGGCGTCGAACTCATGGCCCTGGACGATGCCGCGCCGATGGCCCCAAGCCACCAGCGGGCGCCAGAACAGGCCGGTCAGGGCCAGCGCCAGGCATTGCGCCGCGGCGCCGATGTTTCTCACGCCGTGGGCCCAGTCCTGCCAGCGGTGCAGATCGCCGGCGGAGACATGCACCGCCATCGAGGCCAGCAGGCCGGTGACGAAGGCCAGCGCCAGGAACCCGGCCAGCAGCCAGGCCGCGAGCTCGAGGGCGCGGCGCCCGCGCCGCGGCGGCGGGCGGGCGCAGACAGGCTGCGCCGGCAGCGCGCCGGAGGCGCTCAATTCACACGGGGGTATTGAACTGGATTCATTCATGATTCAAGCGCCTTGAAGCTGTAAATCGAATTGTTTCGATGTACAATAAACATATGTTGACCGTCATCGAAACCCCTGAATGAAACTGATGGAGAAATACGATGTCTGAGGCAACCGCCAAACTCGACCCCGACACGGCAGCGCTGCTGGCTTCACTGGAGCGCGGATTGCAGCAAGCGGCCAGCGGTGAATACGCCGCCGTGCACACGCCCGAGCAGATCGTGGCCCGGCGCAAAGCGGGCCGACCTGCCGGCAGCGTGCAAAGCACGCACAAGCGCCCGACCACGCTGCGGCTGGACGAAGATGTGCTGGCGCGCTGGCGCTCATCGGGCAAGGGCTGGCAGACCCGCGCCGCCCAAGTATTGAGCAAGTACGCGCCGCTGTAGGCGTTTCTTGCGCAGCCCGTGGCAGAAGCAAGCACGTTCATGGCGAAGTCTTGACGCGCCCGCCCTCGATGGGATTGGGATCGGCGGATTTGCTCTCCGGCACCAGCACCGACTGGCTGTCTTGCTGCGATTGCGCGCCCATGATGGCCAGGGCGGTATTGCTGGTCAGCTCCTTGCGGATGCGTGACTCATAGACCAGGTCGTCGATGTAATGCGTCAGGCGGTCGATTTTTTGCTGGGTCTCCTTCATGGCCTCGCCGGCGTGAGCGACTTCCGGCAGGCTCATGGCGGTCAGCAGGACGGCGCGCGTGACCAGCGCCTTGTCGATCACCCGGTGCATCGACAGCTCCTGCGCCAGCCGATCGACGGCGATGGCGCGCGTCTCCGGCGGCATGGCGCGCAGCGCGTCCAGCAACTGCTGGCTGACCGTCAGACCGGGCGCCGAGATGCCCTGCAACTGGCCGTAGGCGTCGGAGACATTGGCGCCCGGCGCGGTGTTGGCCAGTTCCTTGAGCTTGGGCGCCACCAGGTTGTACTCGGCCTCGTACTTGGGCCCCAGGCCGGTGGCGGCCGTGGTGTCCTCCTGACTCTGGGGCGGACAGCCGTCCTTGCCCTGCTCGCAGGTAAAGACCTGGCGGTCGCCCAGCACCTCGGTGGCGAACTTGACCAGCTCGTCCTCGGTGGGAAACGCCTTGCACATGCGCGTGCTCTTGTCGGCGCTGCTCGGGCTGGCGGTATCGGTGGTGGTCTTGTTGAGCGTGGTGCGGTAGCCGGCCAGCGACAGATCGCGCACCGGCCTGAGCGGCGCCTGGTTGACGCCGCCGGCGCGCTGCTTGAACACCCAATTGACGCCGATCTTTTGCGCCTGCTCGTTCTTCTCGATGTCGAGCTTGGCCTGCACCAGATCGCCGCTGGCGCTGGCCTTGACCGTCCACAAATCGCCCTTGGCCAGCTTGACCCAATCCTCGTAGGGGTTGCGGTCCTGCAGGCTGCGCGGCACTGGCACGCCGCCCTTGACGCCAACTTGCGCCTGCAGGCTGGCGACCTTGTCGCGCCAGTCGGTGTACTGCCCTTGCGCCGCCAGGGCATCGAAGACCATGCGGGCGTAGTCGATGAACAGGCTGTCGATGCTGGTCACGTCGCGCAGCAAGGTCTCGTAGGTCGGAATGCGCCCGAGCGCCACCTGCGCCTGCGCCACGATGTTGGAAAACCGCCAGGAGAACTCCTTGAACGCCGCCGAGTCGCCCGAAGCGGGCAGGGCGTTGGTGGCGCGCGTGGCCACTTCGGTGATGCGCGCGAAGTTGCCGATGCCGTTGTAGCGCGCCGAAATGTCCGGGTAGCCCAGGTGAAACAGATAGAACCGGTCCTGGCGGCCGGCGCGGCGCGCCTCGGCGTACATGCGCAGCATCAGATCGGCATCGCCCTTGGGGTCGATGACGATCACCACCTTGCCGGCATGAATGTCCTGGGTGGCCAGCAGCTCCAGCAGGCGCGTCTTGCCCACGCGGGTGGTGCCCATGACGATCATGTGACCGGTGCGCGCGGCCTGCCGCAGCGACACCGGCGCTTCGTCCAGGGCGCCGACGCCGTGCAGGATCGGCGAGCCGCCCAGGTCGGGGTAGGGATGCAAGGGGTTGAGCCAGCCATCGGCGGCGGCCAGCGCGCCGATGGCCCTGGCCATGAGCAAGGCGCGCGGCTGCGCGGCGCGTGTCAGCATGCCTTGCCCCCAGGCGCGCAGGCGCGCTTCGACCGGGCCGGGCCGCAAGAACGGCTTGGCATCGACCTGCATGGCATCGCGCTTGCGCTGCGTGTGCTGCTGCGTCCACTCGAAGCCCTGGCCCAGGTAGAGCTGATCGGGCGTTGCCGGCAGCTTCGATGGCGCCACGCGGCTGACCCGGTAGAACTTCATCCAGTGCTGGTAGCGCATGATGCGCGCGGCCTGCCTGGCGCGCGCCAGGCCGAACCAGAGGGCGACGGCGGCAGCGGCCGCGCCGATCAGGGGCGGCATCATCAGCGCCCAGGGCGCGAGCAGGGCGATCAGCGCCACGGCCCAGGCCACCGCCGCGCTGTACAGCTCGATGGGCGGGCGCAGCAGCCCTTCGAGGACGGCATGGTTCTTCATGGCCTCTCCCTTTGCGCTGGAGCATCTGGCGGCGGCGGCGCGTCCGGCATGTCCTGCACCGCCAGGCCATCGAGCCCGATCAGCACCGGCAGCACGCTCACGCCTTGGGCGATCAATTGCGCCTCCAGCCAGGGATCGGGGCCGGGCGCCACGGGCAAACCCCGGGCGGCGCGCTGCACGCGCTTGAACGATGCTTCGGATCGGGCGGCCAGCACCAGGCCCACCGCGGCCTGCCGCTGCAGCGCCGGCCCGTGGCGCGCCAGCCAGTCCAGGGACGCCTGGTCATCGCCCAGCACCGCTATCGGCTGCGTCATCCAGCGCGCCTGAAGCACCGGCAACGGCCCCGGCAGATGGCCAGGGGCCAGGCGCGTGCGGATCGGAAATTCAACGCCTGCGAGCACGCCGGACTGCCCTTGGCCAGCGATCAGCGCGCTCAGGTAGGGCGATGTGGGCACCGCCGCGCCGGCGTCGATCACCGCCAGCGGCTGACCGGCCCAGGCCGCGCCGCAGGCGCAGGCCAACGCCAGGGCAGGCCAACGCTCACGCATGACCGCCTCCGGGCAGCGGCATGGCCACGCCCAGCCGGGCCAGGCGTGAGAGCGCGGCCTGGGCATAGCGTGCGCCGCGTCCGTCTGGTCGCTGCCGGCGTGGTACAGCGCAATGGCCTGCCGCCAGTGGCCGCTGACCTCGAAATGACGGCGCAAGATTTGCGCACCGACCGCCAGATTGAAGTAGGGATCGAGCGCCTGCTCGAAACTGCCCAGTTTGTCCTTGTGCCAGTGCCAGTTGACCTGCATGGCGCCGCAGTCCACGTTGGTGATGCGTGCGCCGGCGTAGCGTTTGAGCGCCGCCAGGCTCTGCCCGTAGCTGGCATACCGCAGGCCAACGCCCTGCACGCACAAGGTCCAGGGGTAGGGCAGGTCGCGCTGGCCGAACTTGATCCTGGATTCTTGCAAGGCCACGCCGTACAGCAGCCAGGGCGGCACGCCATGCCGCTGGCCCGTGCGGACGTAGGCCTGCGGCGGCTCGCCGGCCAGCGGCGGCAACCGCACTCCCGGCTGGTTCAAATGCTCCAGGGCGCGGCGCGCGTCCTGCGGCAACTCGAAACCGGTGATGACCGGATCGATGCGTACTGTTGCAGAGGCCTCATTGCCTTGCGTCAGCACGGGGTCGATGCGCATGACCTGATCGGGCGGATACGGCATCCAGCCGATGGCCCTGGCCGGGCCGGCGCCGAGCAGCAGGGCGGCCAGCGGGCCGCCGAGCAGGCGCCGCCGTTGCAACGGCCACTTGCGGCGCGCCAGGTCATGGCCGGCGCTCATCTGCTCACCTTCGAGGACGGCTTGGGCTCGATCACATTGGCGCGCGGCACGCCCAGCGCGTCGGCCGCTCCCAGCGGCGCGACGGCCTTGGGCGCGTTGCCGAAGTCCACCACCGGCTCATTCGGGTACAGCCGCCGCATGGCCTGGCCGAAGGCGGTGTTCCAGGCCAGCGAGCGCTCGACATCGGCGTGAAACAGGCGCGCGAACTTCTCCGCATACTTGCGCCGCTCGGCGTCGCTGCGCGCATGAATGCCCAGCGCCTCGATGGGCGACAGGTTGGCCACCGAGAAGGCCCGGCGCGGGCCGTCCAGCAGCACCTTGGCGCGCACCATTTCGTCGGGCGTCAGCTCCCAGATCGTGGCCAGCAGGCGATCGCGCTCGTCCAGGCTGGCGTAGGACTGCTGGGTTTGCCCTTCCTGGGTTTTGCCCTGCTGTGTGCTGGCCTGCGGCGTCTGCGCCCAGGCCGATGCCGCCAGCGCGATGCAGCCGGCGGCGGTACACCAGCGCCAGGCCTGTGGCAGCAAACGCTTCATGGCCGCTCTCCTTCGTGGATGTCCAGGGTGACCGTGCCGCCCGCGGTGGAGAACGTGGCGCGGCCAGCTGCCATATCGACCGATTGCAGGGACACGCCGTTGATCGAGTCGCCCACTTGCAGCACGCGGGTGCGCCGATCGCCGGGGATGCCGGTGCCGACCAGCGCCGAGGGCCTGCCGTCCCAGGTGTCGAGCGCCAGCAACTGGCCCTGCAGTTGCGCGCGCACCGAAGCGGCCGGATCCACGGGCGGGGGCGTTGCTGTACGGGCCGCCCGCGCCGCGGCCATTGCAGCGGCGCTGGCGCGCGCCGGCATCGCTGGCCGGTCCTCGAGCCTGGACAGGCGCTCTTGCAGAGCGGCCACGCGCGCGCGCAATTGCGCGGTCTCAGTCTCGACAGCCGGGATCGGGCGCTCTTGCAGGCTGGATTCGGGCACGGGATCGGCCAGGGGCGCGGCGGCAGCCGTTGCAGTCGCTTCAGGCGCCGCTTCGGAAGCTGCTGCCACGGCAGCGGCGGCGGCATCGTCCGCACTGGCAGCAGCCGGCGGCGCGGAAGAAGCCGCGTCTTCGGCATGGGCCGGTTCGGCCTGGTTTGCCGCCGGATCGGCCAGAGGGCCGCTGGGCGCCGGTTCGGCCAGGTGACTGGCGGCAGGGGAGGGCGTCCTTGCCCTTTGCAGCATCGAGTAGCTCAAAGCGCCGCCGGCCAAAAGCAGCAGCAGCGCCGCGCCGATGGCCAAGAATTGGCCTCTGGACTGGCGCGTTCGCGCGGGCCGAGGCTGCTGGCCGCCGGCGCTTTCTTCGGAATAGCCCGCTTCGGAATAGCCCGCTTCGGAATAGCCCGCTTCGGAATAGCCCGCTTCGGAATAGCCCGCTTCGGAATAGCCCGCGCGCTGCGGATCCGGCGGGCCGCCGGTTTGTTTCAGAAACGGTTCTTGCGCTTGCATCAGCGTCCTCTTGCCTGTTCGATGGCCCGCGACAACGGGATGCCCGTCATGAAGGCCACTTCGACGGGACTGGGCCTTTGCCGCCGGTCCGCCGCGGGCCTGGGCGGCGCCTTGCAGATGGAGCGCGCGCGCGCCGGCTGCTCGATCCGCGCGACGGGCTGGCTGGCCGGAGCGGGCATGGCCGCCTGGGCCGTTGCTGGCCGGCTCAGGGGTTCGGCCACCGCAGAGCTGGCCGGTCTTGCAGCAGCAGCCGGCGCCGGCGCGGACCTGGCGGTAAACCACACTTGGCGGCTCACCGGATCCTCGAACCACTGCCAGCCATCGCCCGTCAGAACCTCCAGCACGGTACGCACCCGGTACGGGCCGAGCGAGCGTTGCGACTCGGGCAGCGGCAAGCTCAGAAACCGCGCCGCTTCGGGCGCCAGGCCGGCCGCATCGGCCAGCCGGTAGCCGGCGCGCGAGAGCGTGTGCTCGATCGCCTCGCCCACGGTTCGCACCAACTGGCGCGGGAAGTTGATCTGCACGTACACCTCCAGCGGTCTGCCCGCCTGCCCGGACGGCTCGGCCCCGGTGGTGGTGTAGCGTCCGACCTGCATCTGCCCGTCCTCGAGCGTTCGCCCCGCGAACGCGGACGCGGTCTGGGCCAGCGCCGATCCGCCGGCTGTGGCAGCCAGGACGGCCAATGAAAGACAACGAACGTATTTCATGTGTCACTGCAAGAAAATCGCCCGGACAGCCCATGGGGCTGTGGCAGCTCGAACATCGACAAGGTTTGAGGAGGAAGGAAATGAGCATCCAGTCCAGGTCGAGCCGCTTTGCCGGGCCAAGAACGCTCAACAAAAGCTCAAGTCAAGCGTCGCCATGCATCCAAGTGTTCCGATCGCGCGCCCTGCCGTCCACAAAGAGCCATGCATTACGTGATGCATGGCTTACGCTTGATTTTTTGTTGCGTTTGTACTAGCAAAACGAAACACGAGCGCGCGCCGTCTGGCCTCGATTGCTGAATTTCATTTGTGTGACAACGAGTTGGCAAAACGCTGAACAAGCCAGACAGCCCGGCCATTGCAGCCGCCAACAGCCCGGACAAGCCGCCATTGCGGGCAAACGGGCGGCGCAAATAACCTGTCCCGGCATGGGTTCATGGACTTTTGGACGTTTCCTGTTGCCAAAAGTGAACAAAGGCTTTCAAAAATTCATGGGCCGCTCCGTGGGCGTTTTGTTGCCAAGAGGCAACGAAATGAAGCAACAGCCGGCCAGCCGGGGCGGCTCCGGCCTGGAACTCCTTCTCGCCGCTACGCAGGCAGGGGAGGATCCCGAAAAAACTTGACCCATGACCGACAACGTAATAACATGGCATAACTTTTCGTGAAGGAAAACGCCATGGACACCGCAGTCTTTCAAACCCGCCAGTTCCGGGCTGGCAACTCTCAAGCCGTCAGGTTGCCATCGAAGCTGGCCTACCCGCCGGAGACCGAGCTGACCGTTACCCGGGTCGGGGAAAAGATCATCATCGAACCGGCAGCGCAAACGCTGGACGGTTTCGTCGATTTCCTGCTCTCCATCAACGATCGGTACGATGGCCAGCGCGTTGAAGCCGACCTCCCGCAAAGAGACTGGTCATGACCATCAAAGGGATGCTCGACACCAATATCCTGATTTACATTGCCAAGCGCAAGCCGCCGGAAATTACCGATCGGCTGCGAAAATTCCGGCGCGGGGAAATCGTGGTCAGTGCTATTGTGTGGGCGGAATTCGCCGTGGGCCTGTACAAGTTCGGAATCGATACCGGGCAGGCTGGGCAGAGCATTGACGTGCTGCCGTTTGACCGGGCCGCAGGCAACCTGTTCGGCAAGCTCACTGCGAAATACCCGGAGCGCGCCAAGGCATTCGATCGCATGATTGCCGCTCACGCCATTTCCGTCGGTGCCAAGCTTATCACCAACAATGTCGCTGATTTTTCAACCTATCTGAACGATGGGCTGGCGGTCGAGAATTGGGTTTGATGTTTTATTTGTCGAACGAAAAAATTGATATGGGAAAGGAGACGTGCGATGGCCTTGGGACGAGTGGAACGAATCCTGATCCAGGCGAAAACCTACCCATCACCCAGCGCACAATACGTCGAGACGTCCTGTGTCGCAGGCATTGCCCAGAGCGGGGCGATGCGTCGTCTGTTCCCCGTGCCATTCCGTATGGTGGAGGACAACCAGCAATTCAAAAAATGGCAATGGATCGATGCACGCATCGAGAAGGCGAACAAGGATCACCGGCCTGAGAGCCATAAAATTTACGTCGATACCATTAATTGCAGCGAGGTAATAGATACTAAACAAGCGTGGGGTAACTGTTGGGCATGGTTGGAAAAGATGCCATCTTTTGACAACTTTGACACCATTGATGCGACACGCCTTGAAGATGGTTTATCGCTCGCGCTACTGCGTCCCAAACGCCTACTGGGTCTCGATATCACCAAGGCGAGGAACCCGGACTGGACGGATGAGGAACGGGAAAAACTGCTACAGGAGCAGATGCAGGGCAACCTGTTCTCGGAAGCAGAGGAGCGCAAACAGGTCAAACAACTCCGTAAAGTGCCCTTCGATTTCCACTACCGCTATGTGTGTGATACGCCGGAAGGCGAGAAAGAACACAAGCACAAGATCGTCGATTGGGAGGCGGGCGCGCTGTTCTGGAAGTGCCGTCAGAATCACGGCGTTGATTGGGAAAAGCCATTTCGCGCCAAGCTGGAAGGGAACCTGGGTAGCAGGGAGCTGATGTTTCTGATGGGCAACCAGCACCGCTTCCAAGACCAGTGGCTGATCGTCAGTCTGATCTACCCGCCCAAGCGAATGCCAGTCGATGATCGCCAGATGTCTTTGATTTGATGGCGATGTGCTCGATTTTTGCGCCGCAGCACTTGCTGACGGCGTTGGCCACCATCGAGCGGTGGCAGAAATTGAAGTCAGCCTCGTAGCACAG
>WRJY01000282.1 GCA_009778355.1 Desulfovibrionaceae bacterium
CCGGCGGCGGCGTTGCCGGCCACGCAGTTGCTGCTGGTGACGTAGGGGTAGGTGCCGTGATCGACATCGAGCAGCGTGCCCTGCGCGCCTTCAAACAGCAGATTGGCGCCGTCGCGGTGGGCCTCGTTGAGTTCGCGCGAAACGTCGGCCAGCATGGGGCGAATGGCCTCGGCGTGGCGCATGGCCTCTTCGTAAATGGGGGCGAATTGCAGCGCGCCGTTCTTCAGGTAAGGCGCAAGCGCGTCGCCAAATCGGATCTGCCCGGAGCCGAGCAGGCCGGTGAGAACGAAGTTGTACAGCGTCAGCAGTTCGCGCAGCTTGGCGGCGAAGCGGTCGGGGTGCCTCAGGTCCTGCGCGCGCAGGGCGCGGCGGGCAATCTTGTCCTCATAGGCGGGGCCGATGCCGCGGCCCGTGGTGCCGATTTTTTCGCTGCCGCCCTGCTCGCGCGCGGCCTCGCGCGCCACGTCCAGCACGGCGTGCTGGGGCAGGATCAGCGGGCAGGCCTCGCTGATGCGCAGGCGCTCGCGCACGCGCACGCCAGCGCGTTCCAGCCCTTCGATTTCTTCCAGCAGCTTGGCGCACGACAACACCACGCCGTTGCCGATGTAGCAAGTGACGCCGGCGCGCATGATGCCGCTGGGAATCAGGTGCAGTGCGGTCTTGACGCCGCCAATGACCAGCGTGTGCCCGGCGTTGTGGCCGCCCTGAAAGCGCACCACGCCCTGCGCGCTTTCGGTCAGCCAATCGACCAGCTTGCCCTTGCCCTCGTCGCCCCATTGGGTGCCGACGACGACCACGTTGCGTCCGGTAGCGGGTTTCATTTCGTGTGTGAGTTCCTGTGGTTCATTTCAGCGGGTCAGCGCGGTTTTGTCATCCAACGCCGCTGGCCCCCATCCCAACCTTCCCCCAGAGGGGGAAGGAGCAAGATTTCCTCCCCCTCTGAAGAAAAAAACGACATTCCTCCCTCTCTGGGAAAGAAAACGACTTCCCTTCCCCCTCTGGGGCAAAAAAATGACTTCCCCTCCCCTTCTGGGGAAAAAAATGACATCCCCTCCCCCTCTGGGGGAGGGCAGGGTGGGGGCCAGCGACGCAAAAATGTTCACGATTGAAGCGAAACCGCCCTGACCGCCCACTGCCCCGCAGCGGCCTCGACCAACTCGCGGTCACAGTGGAATTCGTCGCTCGCCCCATCGCGCCCCGGCAGCGCGCAAATCACGGTTTCGCCCTGCCCGCGCAGCGCTGCCACCGCCGCTTGCAGGCCGGGCGCGTCGCTCCAGGGGGCGCGAATGGCCGCGCGCGGGGGGGCGCTGGGGGCCACCCGCGCCAGTTGCTTGACGTCGAGGCTGAAGCCCACCGCCGGACGCTCGCGGTCGAGCTTGTGGCCGAACACCGCGCCCACGCCGTCGTAGCGGCCGCCGCGCAGCACGGCATCGCCCGCGCCCTCGGCGTAGACGGCAAAGCGCAAGCCGGTGTAGTAGCCCCAGCCGCGCGAATCGGCCAGATCGAAGCCCACGCGCGCGCCTTCCAGCCGGTCCGCCAGCCACCTCAGGCTGGACAGCGCCTGGGCCACGCCGGGTATGCGCGCGAGGGCCTTGCCGGCCTCGTCCAACACCTCGGCGCCGCCGTACAGGTGGATCAGCGCCTGCAAGCCATCGCGCGAGGCCGCAGGAAAGTGGCGCGTGAGCCGCGCCAGCTCGCTGGCGTCCTTGGCGGCCAGCGCGGCGTGCACGGCGTTCAGCGCCTGGGCATCGACCGCGACGCCGGCCAGCAGCGCGCGCGCAATGCGCGCGTCGGCCAGATCCACGGTCAGCGCGCCGACGCGCGCGGCGCGCAGGCAATCCAGCGCCAGCAGCAGCACTTCGAGATCGGCCTCGCGGCCAGCGTGACCGTAGATTTCGGCGCCGAACTGCAGCGGCTCGCGCGTGGCGTGCGCGCGTTCGGGCCGCGTGTGCAGCACCGGCCCGCAATAGCACAGGCGTGTGACGGCCTGGCGGCCCAGCAGGTGAGCGTCGATGCGCGCCACCTGCGGCGTGGTGTCGGCGCGCAGGCCCAGCGAGCGGCCCGAAAGCTGATCGACGAGCTTGAAGGTTTGCAGGCCCAACGCCTCGCCGGCGCCGGTGAGCAGCGAATCCAAATGCTCGATCAGCGGCGGAATCACCAACTCGCAGCCGTAGCCCTGGGCGGTGTCGAGCAGTTCGCGGCGCAGTCGCTCGATGTGCCGGGCCTCCGAGGGCAATACATCGGCGATGTGATCCGGCAGAAGCCAGGCGGACATGACTGGGGCAGCTTTCGCGGGGCTGTTAAAAACGCGATTCTACCGGGCGGGAATGCAAAACGATCTCCGATGGCCCGCGCAGCCGGCCATGCGGGGCAGCCGTGGCCGAGCCTGCGCTCCCCGCCCGCGGAAAGCTCGACAAGGCCGCGTCAGCGGCTCAGGGAGGAAGTTATCTGGCCAGCCAGATCAGGATCAGGCCGCCGGCCAGGCCGAGCAGGCCGATGTAGCGGATTTGTCCGTCGCGCAGTTGCAACAGTTGGCTGAAGGCCCGGCGCCATGCGCCGGGGGCGGTGAACGGCAGCAGCCCTTCGATAATCAGCGCCAGGCCCAGCGCGAGCAGCAGCGTGTCGCCGTTCATGCGCGTTCAGCGCCTGGTGGAGGCCAGCGGGTCGCGCATGTTGCGGAAGAAATCCGACGCCGCCGGGTCGATCACCAGCACGTCGCCCGGCTTGCCGATGCTGGCGCGGTAGGCGTCCAGGCTGCGGTAGAACTCGGCGAACTGCGGGTCCTTGCCAAACGCCTCGGCATAGGTGCGGTTGGCCTCGGCGTCGCCCTGGCCGCGCACTTTCTGGGCGTCGCGGTAGGCATTGGCCACCGTGACTTCGCGCTGGCGGTCGGCGTCGGCCTTGATCTGCTCGCCCTCGGCCTGGCCGGTGGAGCGCAACTCGTTGGCCACGCGTTGGCGCTCGGCCTGCATCCGGCGGTAGACCGATTCGGTGATCGACTCGACGTAGTCCGCCCGCGTGATACGCACGTCCACGATGTCGATGCCCCAGGGCTTGGCGTTCTTGACGGCCTGGTTGACTTCGCGCTTGACGTCGTCCATCAGCGTTTCGCGGCGGGTGGAGATGATTTCGCGCACCGTGCGGCGGTTGATCTCTTCCTGGAAGGCGTTGCGCACCACGCGGTTGAGTTGCTGCGCGCCGGACGCCTCGTCCGCCCCCACGTTGCGGATGTAGGTCTGCGGGTCGGTGATGCGCCAGCGCACGTACCAGTCGATGATGACGCGCTGCTTCTCGGCGGTCAGCAGGGGGTCGGTGTCCATGCTTTCGAGCGTCAGCAGGCGCTTGTCGAGATAGTTGACGTTCTGCACCAGCGGCACCCTGAGGTTCAGACCCGGCTCGGTGATGACTTTCTGTATCTGGCCGAACTGGTACACCACGCCGAACTGACGCTGATCGACCACGAACATCGCCGTCGCGCCGAACAGCGCCAGCACGACGATGACGATGGTTCCGATGAATCCGATTCTGTTCATGTCGCTCCCCCTTTTATCTGGATTCACGCTCGCGGCCGCGCGCGTTGTCGCGCGCGCGCGCATCGGCGGCGGCCGGGTCGAGCGCGGCGGCGGGCGCCGCGGGCGCGGCGGCGTTGGCGGGCGCGGCGGCGCCCGTGGCCTGCATGACCTTGTCGAGCGGCAGGTACATCAGGTTGCCGGACTTGCTGTCCACGATGACCTTGCTCACGCCGCCGTAGATGGCCTGCATGGCGTCCAGGTACATGCGCTGGCGCGTGACCTGCGGCGCTTTCTGGTATTCGCCCAGCACCGATGCGAAACGCTGCGCATCGCCCTGCGCCTGCGCGACGATGCGCGCCTTGTAGCCGTCGGCCTCTTGCTTGAGGCGCGCGGCGGTGCCGGCGGCCAGCGGCACGACCTGGTTGGCGTAGGCCTGGGCCTCGTTCTTGATGCGCTCGCGCTCCTGGCCGGCTTTCAGCACGTCGTCGAACGCGGCCTGCACCTGCTCGGGCGGTCGCACGCCGCTTTGCTGCATGTTGACGGCCACCACCTCGACGCCGACCTTGTAGCGGTCCAGAATGCTTTGCATCAGGTCGCGCACGCGCGGAGCGATCTGGTCGCGTTCTTCGGCCATGGCGTTGTCCATGGTCATCTTGCCGACCACCTCGCGCACGGCGCTTTCGGCGGCCTGCTTGACGGCATCGTCGGGTTTGGCGCTCTCGAACAGGTAGGCGCGCGCATCGTTGAGGCGGTACTGCACGGCGAACTTGATTTCGACGATGTTCTCGTCCTGCGTCAGCATGGCCGATTCGCGCAGGCCGGTGGCCCTGATGATGCTGTCGCCGCCGACATCGACCGAGCGGATCTGCGTCGTGCGCACCGTCTCGTGCCGCTGGATGGGGTACGGCAGCCGCCAGTTGAAACCGGCGCCGACCGTCGAGTGGTATTTGCCGAACTGCGTGATGACGGCCTGATAGCCCTCCTGCACGATGAACAGACCCGTGCCCAACCAGATCAGCACGGCCAGGCCGGCGATCATGCCCAGGCCAAGCCCGGCGTTCTTCATGTCGGGCGGCTGGTAGCCCCCGCGGCCATTGCGCCCGCCCGATCCGCGTCCGCCGCCGTTGCCGCCGAACAGGCCGCCCAACTTGCGGTTGAAGTCGCGCCACAGCTCGTCCAGATCGGGCGGCCCCTGGTTGGGGCCACGGCCGCCGCGCGGGGGAGGAGGAGGCGGCGGCTCGTCCGGGCGCTGGCCATCCGAGCCGGAAGGCTCGTCACCGCGGCCCCAGCGCGGATCATTCAGGTTGAATAGGCCCCGGATGCGCGCTGGCCGGGCGGCCAGGCGCAGGGCGCTGAAACGGTTTTTCATTCGTTGACGTCTTGACTGTGCGTGTGTAACCCGCCATTGTGCCCAATCGGCGCCGACGCATCGGGCGCCGCCTGGGCGCGGCGCGCCAGTTCGGCGCGCAGCAGCGGCAAGCCTTCGCCGCTGCGGGCGCTGACGAAGATGCGGGCATGGCGGCGTCCGCCTTGCTCGACCGCGTCCTGCAGCGCCAGCGGGCGACGCGCGTCCTCGACGGCATCGAGCTTGTTGAACACCAGCAGTTGCGGCAGATCGCCGGCGCCGATTTCGCGCAGCACGCGCTGCACCTCGTCCATCTGCTCGGCAAACGCGGGGTTGGCGGCATCGACCACGTGCAGCAGCAAATCGGCGTCGGCGGCCTCTTGCAGCGTGGCCTCGAAAGCCTCCACCAGGCCGTGCGGCAAATCGCGGATGAAACCCACGGTGTCCGACAGCGACACCGGGCGGGCGGCTTCGCCCAGGTAGAGCTGGCGCGTGGTGGTATCGAGCGTGGCGAACAACTGGTCGGCGGCGTAGGCGCGCGCCTTGACCAGGGCATTGAACAGGGTGGACTTGCCGGCATTGGTGTAACCGACCAGCGAGATGTTGAAGGTCTCGCGGCGCTCGCGCTGGCGGCGCTGCGTGCGGCGCTGGCGCTTGACCTTGGTCAAGCGCTCCTTGGTGCGCTTGATGGCCTCGCCGATCATGCGGCGATCCAACTCGATCTGCGTCTCGCCGGGGCCGCCGCGCCCGCCGATGCCGCCCTGCTGACGCTCCAGGTGCGACCAGCGGCGCACTAGGCGGGTGCTCAGGTACTGCAAGCGCGCCAGCTCGACTTGCAGCTTGCCCTCGTGGCTGCGCGCGCGCTGGGCGAAAATTTCCAGGATCAGCAGCGTGCGGTCGTTGACCGGCAGGCCGATGGCTTTTTCGAGGTTGCGCTGCTGCACCGGGCTGAGCGATTGGTCGAACAGCACCTCCCGCGCGCCCTGGCTGGCCGCCAGCAGGCGGATTTCCTCGGCCTTGCCGCTGCCGACGAACAGCGCCGCGTCGGGCGCCTTGCGCTTGCAGGTGAGACGGGCGACAGGGCGCAGACCGGCGGTCTCGGCCAGCAGGCCCAGCTCTTGCAGTTCGCCGTCGAAATGCGGCGCGCCAAGATCAACGCCCACCAAAACGGCGGCGCTGCTGGCCTGGGGGTCGTGAGAAGCGGCGGCGGACACCAATGCGGGGGCCGGCGTTCAACCGCCCCGAAAGCTGCGCGGCAATGAACCGGAGGCCGATTTCAATCGTCGAGCGGCGGCTGGCTGTCCGCGTTGGCCTGGAAATTGACCGCGCGCCCCGGCACGATGGTGGAAATGGCGTGCTTGTAAACCATCTGCGTGACGGTGTTGCGAAGGAGCACGACGTATTGGTCGAACGACTCAATCTGGCCCTGCAATTTGATCCCGTTCACCAAGTAGATGGAGACCGGAATGTGCTCGCGGCGCAGGGTGTTGAGGAACGGGTCTTGTAGAAGCTGCCCTTTATTGCTCACGGTATGCCCTTGTTTTGAAAAATGTTGAAAGAGTTGGAACTTACCACATGGGGGCAACTTGGCCGATTGCAAGGGATTTGCCGCCAACGCCAATCGCCTCCCGCGTGAGCAGCTTATGACTCTTTATCGGCGTAAGGGTTCCGCGCCGATTTCATCTCGATGCGCAACGGCGTGCCCGTGAGGTCGAACGCCTTGCGAAAGCGCCCTTCCAGATAGCGTTTGTAACTGTCGGTCACGCCATCGAGCGAATTGCCGTGCACCACGATGACCGGCGGGTTCATGCCTCCCTGGTGGGCGTAGCGCAGCTTGGGCCGGTACATGCCGGCGCGCTTGGGCTGCTGGAACTGCACCGCCTCTTGCAGCAGGCGGGTGAGCTGCGGCGTCGGCATCTTGCACAGGGCCGCCTTGTGCGCCCGTCTGATCGAACCCCACAGCGGCCCCAGGCCCTGGCGCTTGATGGCCGAAATGAAGTGCAGCTCGGCGAACTTCAGGAACGCCAGCCGCGACTCGATCGAGCGTTGCAGCAGCTCGCGCTGGTAGGCGTCAGCCGCATCCCACTTGTTGACGGCCAGCACCACCGCGCGCCCGGCATCGAGGATGAAACCGGCGATGTGCGCGTCCTGGTCGGTCACGCCCAGCGTCGCGTCCAGCAGCAGCAGCACGACGTTGGACGACTCGATGGCTTGCAGCGTCTTGACCACCGAGAACTTCTCGACCGCCTGGAACACCTTGCCCTTGCGGCGCAGGCCGGCGGTGTCGATCAGCTCGAAACGCTGGCCGCCCCGCTCGAACGGCACGCTGATGGCGTCGCGCGTAGTGCCCGGCTGATCGAAGGCAACCAGCCGCTCCTCGCCCAGCCAAGTGTTGATGAGGGTGGATTTGCCGACGTTCGGGCGCCCAGCCACGGCCAGGCGAACCACGCTCTGGTCGATGGCCTCGGCCTCGCCCTCGGGCTCGGGCAGGCCGAGCGCATCCAGCGCCGCTTCCAGCATACCGCGCACGCCCTGCCCGTGCGCGGCGGACACGGCGATCACCTCGCCCAGGCCCAGTTCGTAGAACTCGGCCAGTTGCGCGCCCTCGCGCATACCCTCGGCCTTGTTGGCCGCCAGCAGGCAGGGCTTGCCCAGGCGGCGCAGGTAGTTGGCGATGTCGTGGTCCTGCGCCGACAGGCCGGCGCGCGCATCGACGACGAACAGCACCACGTCGGCCTCGGCCACGGCCTGCCGGGTCTGCTTGGCCATTTCCTTGAAGATGCCGCTGTCGGCTGCAGGCTCGAAACCGCCGGTGTCGATGACGATGTATTCGCGCCGGCCCAGGTGGCCCTGGCCGTAGTGGCGATCGCGCGTCAGTCCGGCGAAGTCGGCCACGATGGCGTCGCGGCTTTTGGTCAGGCGGTTGAACAGCGTGGACTTGCCGACGTTGGGCCGCCCGACAATGGCGATGACGGGTTTCATGCTCATCTGTTGACGGCGCGGACATGCAAGCCGTCCGCGCTCATGACTCTGTTACTCCGGCACGAAGCCGTACACGCCGCCGTTTCGCGTAACCACCACCAGCGTGTTGCCGACGGCAACCGGGGTGGCGGCGACGCCGGAGCTGTCGGTGTTCAGGCGGTTCATCGGGCTGCCGTCCTCGCGCGAGAGCATGTGCACCAGGCCCGAACTGTCGCCGAAGATCACCGAGCGGCCCAGCACCAGCGTGCCGGTCAGCACGCGCCATTGCAGCGTATCGACGGCCCAGGCGCGCTCGCCGGTGTCGGCGCGCCAGGCCAGCACGCGGCCATCGGATTCGGCGCCATAGATGCGCTGCCCGTCGCCCGACACGCCCGTGGCGCCATTGGCCGGACGGCTCCAGCGCACCGCGCCGCTGGCGGCGTCCACGCAGCCCACGGCGGTCTGGAAAGCGCGCGCGCAAACCACGTCGTCCTGGCGGCTGACGCCGCCGATCAGATCGACCAGACGCTCGACATCATTGGTGCCGCGGGCCGCGGCCACCGGCGCTTCCCAAAGCACGGTGCCGTTGTCGGGATCGACGCCGATCATGCGCCCGCCGACGCCGGCAAGCAGGGTATTGCCGACCGGCTGCAACATGCCGGCCTGGCGCAGCACCAGCGGCTCGGCGGGCCGCTGGATGGTCCACAGCAGCGCGCCGCTGCGGCCATCCAGCGCCGTCAGCGAGCGATTGGCGCCCAGCACGAACACGCGCCCGCCGGCCACCAGCGGCGCGGTGTAGCTTTGCGTGGGCAGGCGGTAGCGCCACAGCTCGCGGCCATCTTCCAGCGCCACCACTTGATTGGCGCGCGTCACCACGGCGGCCACGCGGCCATCGCTGCCGACGCCTGCCGACAATTCGGCCCCCGCGCTGACGCGGCCCACCTCATGGCCAGTGGCGGCGTCCAGCGTCAGCACCGTGCCGTCGCTGCTGGCCAGCAGCACCTGGCCGCCGACGGCGCGCACCTGCAATGGGAAATTGATGGCCGGCACGCGCGCCGACCAGGCTTGGCGCACGCCGATCACCGGCTTGATGGGGGTCAGCACGGCGGGCGTGGGCCGCGCCGAACCGCCGGCGCAGCCGGCCAGCACGGCGGCCATCAGCAACGCGCCGCCGATGGCGGCCCAGCGGCCCGGAAGCTTCAGATTCGACCCGGTCATGATGCAACTCCGGCGCGCGCGCCCGTGGCGCCGGGGTCGATGCCCAGCGCGTTCAACTTGTAGCCGACCAGGCGGCGGTAGCCGCCCGCCTCGGCGCTCAAGCCTTGGTAGGCCTTGCCGAATTCGGTCGCCGCCTCGGCGCGCTTGCCTTGCAGCAGCAGCACGTCGCCCCGGCGGTCGGCGGCCAGCGCGGCGAACTGCGCCGGAAAAGCGGCGGACAGGGTTTTCAGCGCCTCGTCATAAGCCTTCTCGCCGGTTTGCAGCGATGCCAGGCGCAGGCGCGCGATGGCCTGCAAGCCGTCCGGCCCCTTGCCGGCCACCCAGACCAGGGCGGCCTTGGCCTCGTCCGTCTTGTGCTTGTCGTTGAACAGCCTGGCGGCCAGCAGCGCGCCTTGGGCGGCGTAGGTGGTGCGGCCGTACTGCTCCTTCACGTCGGCCAGCGCGCGCTGCGCGCGCTCCACGTCGCCGGCTTGGGCGGCATGGTCTATTTCGTTGTACAGCACGGCGGCGAAGGCGGCCTGGCGGCGCTCCCAATACTGCCAGCCGGTCCAGGCCACATAGGCGCCCAGCACGACGATCAACGCCCAGCTAATCAGGTTGCCCCACTGCTTCCAGAAGTGCTTGAGCGCGTCAAGCTGTTCCTGTTCTTCAAGGTCGAGATTGGTCGCCATCAATGGTTTCGGTTGTTGTGTTTAATTGGATGATTTTAGGGCCTGTTCACGCTATTTTCATGGCGCCCGCAAGGCAATAAAAGACCGCAATCGAGGCGCGCGCCTTGCCCAAAGGGTTGCCCCGCAAAGGCAGCGTCTGCCGCGCAAGCAAATCCTCGCCGGGTGTGTCCAACCCGGCTGCGCCTTGCATCCACTACCTTTGCGGGACAGCGGGCGCCGTGAAAATAGCGTGAACAGGCCCTAAGGTGCCGGCCCAGACGCCTGGGTCGGCCAAACTCTGGCGCTGCTGCGCGCCAGCGCCGTCGCGCAGCGCCTTGACGGTGACTTGACCCGCCGCCACTTCGTCGGCGCCGAAGATCAGCGCAAAGCGCGCGCCCGAGGCATCGGCGCGCTTGAACTGGCTCTTCATGCTGCCCATGCCGCCCTCGCCGCCGACGCTGGCGTGCATCTGCACCGCCACGCCTTGCGCACGCAGCGCCTGCAGGCAGCGCATGGCCTGCGGCAGCGCGGCGGCATCGGGCACGATGGCGTAGGCGTCGGGGGCTGGCTCGGGTATGGCAACGCCCTCCTCTTTCAGCAGTTCGAGCACGCGCTCGACGCCCATGGCCCAACCCACGGCTGGCGCGGATTTGCCGCCGATCTGCTCCAGCAAATAGTCGTAGCGCCCGCCGCCGCAGAGGGTGCCTTGCGCGCCCAGACTGTCGGTCACGAACTCGAACACCGTCAGGTTGTAGTAGTCCAGCCCGCGCACCAAACGGGGATTGATCTGCCACACGACGTCATTGGCGCGCAAGATGTCCTGCACGGCGGCAAAGTGCCGCAGCGAAGCTTCGCCCAGGTAGTCGATGAGCTTGGGCGCGCCTTCGGCCAGCGCCTGCATGGCCGGGTTCTTGGTGTCCAGAATGCGCAGCGGGTTGGCGTGCAGGCGGCGGCGGGCGTCCTCGTCCAGTTGCTCCTGATGCTGTTCAAAGTAAGCCACCAGGGCCGCGCGGTGCGCGCGCCGCTCGTCGGGCTGACCCAGACTGTTGAGTTCCAGCCGCCAGTGGCGCAGGCCCAGCTCGCGCCACAGTTGCACGGCCAGCAAAATGAGTTCGGCGTCCGCCTCCGGGCCGCCGAAACCCATCGCCTCGGCGCCGATCTGGTGAAACTGCCGGTAGCGGCCGCGCTGCGGGCGCTCGCGCCGGAACATCGGCCCCATGTAGTACAGGCGCTT
>WRJY01000283.1 GCA_009778355.1 Desulfovibrionaceae bacterium
TCACCATTTGGGTGAGAGCGCTATGCGCCCGCCAGCGTCGCGCTCGACGCGCCATGCGGCGTTGCTCGTCCTTGCAGGCACGGGCCTGCTGCGTCCTCGCGCCTTGCCTGGCACGCCGATCACGGCACTGGCGGGCGCATCCAACTGCCGTTTTTAGGATGATGCGCCCATGTCCTGCTGGATCGACACCCACTGCCATCTGGACGCGCCCGAATTCGCGGCCGACGCGCGGGCCGTGCGCCGGCGCGCGGCCGATGAAGGCGTGGCCGTGTGCGTGATTGCGGCGGTTCAGGCGCCGGACTTCGAGGCTTGCCGGGCGCTGGCGCATGGCTTGGGCGACGCCTACGCGCTGGGCATTCACCCGATGGCTGTCGAGCGCGCGCCGGACGGCGCGCTGGCGCGGCTGGATCGGGCGTTGGCCCAATACGCCGCCGACCCGCGCCTGGTGGCCGTTGGCGAAATCGGGCTGGATTACTTTGTTGACAATCTGTGTCAAGAGCCGCTGAATCAGCGTCAACAGCTATTCTTTCGGGAGCAATTGAAGCTCGCGCGCAAGCACGGCCTGCCGGTGATCGTGCACCTGCGGCGGGCGGCCGATCGGGTGCTCAAGGGCTTGCGCGACATTGCCGTGCCCGGCGGCATCGCCCACGCCTTCAATGGCAGCCGGCAGCAGGCCGGCCTGTTTCTGAACCTGGGGTTCAAGCTGGGGTTCGGCGGCGCCGTCACTTACCCGCGGGCCACGCGGTTGCGCGCGCTGGCGGCTGAACTGCCGCCCGAGGCGATCGTGATGGAAACCGACGCGCCCGACATGCCGCCGCGCTGGCTGTACGCCGACGCCGGGCAGCGCGCGCGCGGCCAGCCGCAGGGCCGCAACGAACCGGGCGAGTTGCCGCGTATCGGCGCCGAAGTGGCCGCGCTGCGCAACCTGCCGCCCGGGCAATGGGCGGCGCAGACCAGCGCCAACGCGCTGGCGGCGCTGCCCAAGTTGGCGGCCATCTGGGCCGAACGCGGGCAAATGGCTCGGTAGCAGGGCTGTCGCAAAAGGCTTTCGCTTCTGGTTTTTCTCCCTACCCGGGAACCTCTCTAAGAGCCTGTTTACGATCTCAGTAACGGTTTTGCCCCAGCCGCTTGAAGCCGGCGTCGAGCATGGCGGTCAGGCGCGGCTCGCCGGTGTCGCTGATGCGGAATTCGCCGTAGCGGGCGGCGCTGAATTCCTGCCCGTGGCCTTCCTGAAAGAAAAAGGCGTTGGTGGCGATGCGAAACCGCCCATCGCGCACGCGGTAGCGGATGGCGATTTCGTCCGCGCCCAGCGGCGCGGCATCGGGCTGCGCGCGCACCAAGCTGGCCAGCCGGCGCTCGTCCAGGCGCACCACGGCGTAGCCGTCCGCGCGCTGGCTGGTTTCGCGCGGGCTGCCTTCGTCCTCATGATCGGCGCCTTGGCGTTCGCGCCGCAGTTCGTTGGACAGGGCGTAGTCCAGCGCCATGTAGTCGCCCTGCATCAGCGAGCGCGGATCGACGGGCGCGAGTTCGAGCAGCACCACGCGGCCATTGGCCAGAATGCGCTCGTTGCTCCACACGCCCCAGCCGGCGCTGCCCAGCACCAGCGCCAGGCCGGCCCAGATCACGATGCGTTTCATGCCGCGCCCCTCCGGTCGAACAAGGCCCGCACCGCCAGCAGCAAAGCGCCGCCCAGCGCCATCAGGGCGGATTTGACCAGCAGCGACAGTTGCAGGTCGTAATAAAAGCGGCTGATGCCATACGCCAGCGCCGCGCCGCCCAGCCACATCAGCCACTGCCGCCCGCGCGCGAAGCCGATCGCCAGCGCCACGCCGCCCATGCCGACCACCGGCGCGTTCCAGGTCAGCGCCAGCGCGGTCAGCAGCAGCAAGGCGGCGGCCATGTAGCGCGCGTCGCGCGGCAAACGGCGGGCCAGCAGCACGGCCAGCACGGCATTGACCGCCGCCAGCAGGCCCATGTCGAAACTTGAAAACGCCGAGCGGCCCAGAAAGTCGGGCAGTTGAAGCAGCGCCTCGCCAAGGCTGAGCAAGGCCAGCGCGCACGCCAGCGCGGCGGGGATGCCGGCATGGCGGCGGTACAGCCAGCGCGGCTCTTGCAGCCAGATCAGGCCAGCGGCGAACCAATAAAGCCCGGCCCACCAGCCGAAACCCGTCGCGAACAAAAACCGGTTGCCTCCGAAAGTGGCGATCAGCGCGGCCACCAGCGCGCCGCTGCCGACCAGCGCCGCCACCAGCCGGTGCGGCATCCATGCCACCCAGGCCAGCAGCGCGGCCTCGTACAGCGCCAGCAGCAGGAAGGGCAGGCCGTTGCTGCGCTCGGAGAACATGCCGGCGCCGACGATCAGCGCGCCATGCCCGGCCAAGGCAAAGACCAGCAGAAACTGATGCAAGACAGCGCCCTTGACACGCATCAGCGGCGCCGCGACGCCGGCGGTGATGAGCAGGCCAACGACGATCCAGCCGGCCTTGCCGCTAATCAGCGGTATTGCGCCCACGCCAAGAAACCCCAACAGAAAAACCGCCGCCAGCCAGCCGCCGATGATTTGCAGGGCGGTAATCCAGCGCGAGGCGGGCATTGCAGCGGCGTCAACCGGCGGCCAGACCGGCTCGCGCAAGTGGCCGGCGGCGTGCAGTTGTTCAGCCAGCGCGCCGGGGTCCGGGGCGTTCGCAATGGAAAAAGGCCAGGTCATGCGCCGCGCTCCCGCGCCGCCGCGTCAGCCGCCGCGTGTTCCCACGCCTGCGTGGTCTTGCGCAGCCAAAGGACGGCCAGCGCCGTCATGCCCGCCACCGCCAGGCCGATGAGAAGCAATGAGCCTGCCCCGTTGCCGTGCCATGTATCGAGCAGCCAGTTGACCAGCCACACGGTGGCAACGACGATGAGCGACAGCGCCCCGGCGGCCAGCGGCACGATGTCGCGGCGGCGCAGGCGGTAAAACCACAGCGTGGCGCCCAGCCAGGCGAGGTAGATCAGCGGGGTGTAGCGCATCACGCGCCAGGCGACGTGCCGGTCATCCCCGAGCAAGCACCAGAAAATGCCCAGCGCCGTGGCGCACAGCGCGGTCAGCAGCGCGATGATGCGCGGCGCGTAGGGCGCGCCGCGCATCCAGGTCAGGCGCGGCCACAGCCCTTCCCACGCGCACAGCGCGGCGGCGTTGAGGAGCAGCGGCAGCCACGGCAAACCATCGGACAACAGGCTGCCCGGCATCGACCAAAACGCCCACCTGCCGGCGATGAACAAACCCAGCGCCACGTTCACGATCAGCAGCCAGAACAGCCACAGCCATGGCGCGCAACCCGCCGCCACCCAGGGCAGGGTGAGCGCGGCCCAGCCGGCGAACAACAGCTCGCTGTCAGCGCCGGTCTGGTAAATCTGCCCGATCACCGCCAGCAGCACGCCCGTCAGCGCCACCGCAGCGCCCAGCCAGGCCCGGCCCGCGCGCTGCCCGGCCAAGCGCGCGGCCAGCGCGGCGGACAAGGCCAGCGGCAGCGCCGCCAGCGCCATCTTGGCAAAACGGTGCAGCGCGGCCCAGTTGAAGGCGAAGAAAAACACGATGCCGGCCAGCACCAGCAGGCTGCCGGCGGCCAGCAGGGCGAGATTGCCGAAGCGCCGCCAGGCGGCGGCATCGGGCAAGTAACCCAAGCGCCGCAGGGCCATTTGAAGCCCGTCGCCGCTCAACGCGCCGCCTTGCGCAAGCTGTTCGAGCTGGCGCCGGCTGGGAATAGTGCTTGGGGCAGTCATCATGAAACGGACTTTGACTTGGGATGCGGGTCGTGAAGTTTGCCGATGATGCTACCCCAACCCGTTTCGCAGCCAGTTCTGAATGAGTTCCGCGCCGCGATACCCATGGCGCCTCGATTCAAGCCTGCCGGGCTGCCACCGCCCGGCGGCTGGCCCACCGCAGCATGGCCGCCATCGCGGCGGCGGCCAGCAGCAGCGCCGCCGCCGCGGCTTGCCAGAAAGCGGCGGGCGAGTGCTGGGCGGGCAGCGGCCCCAGTCCACGGTAGGCCAGCGCGTAGCCGCCGCTCAGTCCCACGCCCCACAGCAGCACGGCATACACGGCCAGCGGCGCCAGCGTGACGCGGTAGCAGCGCAGCAAGAAAACCGCCACGGTCTGCGTCGAGTCGGCCAGGTGGTACAGCGCCACCCATGCCAGCAACCGCGCCGCCAGCGCCGCCACGCCAGCCTGCGGGGCATAGGCCACCGCGATCCACGATCGGCCAAGCCAAACGATGGCCGACAGCGCAATGCCCATCAGCACCGCGGCGCTCAATGACCGCAAGGCCAGACGCCGGGCGCGCGCCTCGTCGCCGGCGCCGCGCCAGTAGCCGACGCGCGCGCTGGCGGCCACGCCCAGCGCCAGCGGCACCATGTACATCAGCACGGCGGCGTTGGCCGTGACCTGGTGCGCCGCCATCGCGGTGGTTCCCAGCCGGGCGATGAACAGCATCATCAGCGTGAACGAAGTGACCTCCACCAGCACGCTCAGCGCCGCCGGCACGCCCAGCCGCGCGAAGGCGCCCAGCGTGGGCAGGTGCGGGCCTTCCGGACGCCGCCACAGCGCCAGCGGCGCGTACAGCGGCTGCGTGAGCAGCAGCGCCAGCGCCAACAGGCACAGGCAATGGTTGACCACGAACGTGGCCCAGGCGCAGCCGGCCACGCCCATTGCCGGCACGCCCGCGCCGCCCAGGGCGAGCCAGGTTGACAGCGGCAGCTTGATGCCCAGCGAAATGACTTGCAGCCAGGTGACCAGCCGCGGCGCGCCCAGCGCCTGACTGAGTGTGCTGAAAGCGCGAAACAGCAGCGCCGCCGGCAGGCTCCAACCCACCACCTCCAGGTAGCTTCGCACCATGGGCTGGAATTCGGCGGGCACCTCGGCCCACTGCAGCAGCGGCCCCGGGTGGAACAGCACGGCCATGCCCAGCACGCTGGCCGCCGCGCACACATACAACGCCTGCCGCGCCGACCGCCCGATGTCCGCCTGGCGGCCCGCGCCGCGCATTTCGGCCCAAAGGGGCAGCAGCGCCTGCACCAAACCCATCAGCGACACGTGGACGGCCACGAACACCGCCGCGCCGACCGCCAGCACCGCCAGCGCCAGTTCCGAATACCGTCCGCAGACGATGGTGTCCACCACCGCATAGCCCATGATGGCGATCTGCCCGACGAATACCGTCGCGGCGTGGACGGCGATGGTCCGCAGATCGCTTTGAGTCTGGCCAACGCTGGCTGATGCTTGGCGGTTCACGGCGCGCATTTTGTCAGGCGCCGGATCGCCCGGCTATCAGGAAAAACCGGATACCGTGCACTTTGTCACCGTCACGGCCTTTTGTGGCCCGCCGCCGTGGATCATCGGGCGCGCGGCTCCAGCAGGATGCGCGCATTGGAGCTATAACCAAGAAATGTCTCACGCCCGTGACATCCGCCGCCAGATCGAGAGCATCGGCAAAACGCGCCAGATCACCGAGGCGATGCGCCGCATCGCCTACGTCAAGATGGTCCACGCGCGCCAGCGCGCCGAGAGCCTGCGGCCCTACGCGCGCGCGCTGCTGCGCGTGGTCGCGCGCCTGATGCGGGTGGAACGCGACTACGTGCCGGCGCTGATGCAGGTGCGCCCGGAGCGCCGCGTGGGCCTGATCGTGGTCAGCACCGACCGGGGGCTGTGCGGCGCGCTCAACGCGCGGCTGCTGGCGCTGTGCCAGCAACAAATCGACCAATGGCAAAGCCGGCAGTGCGAGTTTTCCATCACTGCCATCGGCAGCCGGGGCGCGCAGGCGCTGGCGCGCGCCGGTCACGTGCCGCAGGCTGAGGCCACCCGCATCGGCGACGTGCCCGACCTGGACGTGGAGGCGCTGCTGGGCGCCATCTCGGTGCCGCTGCACCAGTTCCTGGCCGGGGAGATCGACGCCATCCACGTCGCCAGCAACCACTTCGTCAACGCGCTCACGCACCAGCCGGCGCTGCTGCGCTTCGCGCCCTTCGACCCGGCGCTGGCGCCCGGCCTGCCCGGCGCGCCGCCGGGCGGCGTGGCGGTCGATTACCTCTACGAGCCCGATCCGCACACCGTCATCGACGGCGTGCTGCTG
Organism: Desulfovibrionaceae bacterium; assembly: GCA_009778355.1. Classification (GTDB taxonomy): domain Bacteria; phylum Pseudomonadota; class Gammaproteobacteria; order Burkholderiales; family Burkholderiaceae_C; genus Ottowia. The sequence continues at coordinate 6,102 of WRJY01000283.1, forward strand.
CGCTACGTCGAGACCGGCATCCTGCGCGCCATCATCGAAAACGTGGCCTGCGAGCACTGCGCGCGCATGACGGCCATGCAAGCGGCCAGCGACAACGCCGGGCGGCTGATCGACGAGCTCACGCGCCGCTACCACAAGACGCGCCAGGAAGCCATCACGCGCGAGCTGGCCGAAATCACGGGCGGCGCGCAGGCGCTTCAGGACCAATGACGAACGCCCCCTCTCCCACGCCAGCGCCCGCATCCACGCACGCGGCGGTTCCACACGTGCCCGGCAGCAGCCATGCCTTCCGGCTGATGGTGGCCACGCTCACCCAGGACCTGTTCGACGGCCAGGTCGCTTACGTCGATCTGCCCGGCCTGGGCGGCCACGTTGGCGTGCTGCACCGCCACACGCCGCTGCTGACGCTGCTGGCCGAAGGGCCGCTGACCATGTACCCGATCGAAGGCCCGCCGCGCACTTTGCCGGTGGCCGGCGGCATCGCCGAAATCGGCCCCTGGGGCGTGACCGTGCTGGCCGACTTTGCCGGCCACGGCACTGCGGCGGAAAAGCGCCGCATGGACGCCGCCCGTCAGCGCGCCGCCGAGCGCCGCGCCAGCCAGCACGCCAGTTCGCGCACCGCCCAGGCCCGCGCCCGGCTGGACGATGAGCTGAACCTGTTCTGGCTCCGCGCCTTGCGCGAGTTCAGGCGGTAGCGGCTGAACGCCCGCGTTAAACTGCCCCGTTGCCCTTGCGGGCGCAACCCGAAGAACCCAGGAGAACCCCCCATGCCCGGACTGCTGCCCAACGTCGATCCCGACGGTCTGCTCGAATTCTCGGTCGTCTATACCGACCGTGCGCTCAATCACATGTCGAAAAAGTTTCAGGGCGTGATGCGCGAGCTCTCGGCCATGCTGAAAGAGGTTTACGGTGCCGACGCCGTCGCGCTGGTTCCCGGCAGCGGCACCTTCGGCATGGAGGCGGTGGCGCGCCAGTTCGCGGGTGACCAGAAAGTGCTGGTCATCCGCAACGGCTTTTTCAGCTACCGCTGGAGCCAGATTCTGGAGATGGGCCGCATCACCGCGCCGCGCAACATCACCGTGCTCAAGGCGCGCCGCATGGGCGACGGCCCGCAAGCGCCTTGGGCGCCCGCGCCCATCGAAGAAGCCGTGGCCGCCATCGCAGCCAGCAAACCCGCCGTGGTCTTTGCCCCGCATGTGGAAACGGCCAGCGGCATCATCCTGCCGGACGACTACCTCCGGCAACTGGCCAATGCCACGCACGCCGCCGGCGGCCTGTTCGTGCTGGACTGCGTGGCCTCCGGCGCCATGTGGGTGGACATGCGGATCAGCGCCGTCGACGTGCTCATCAGCGCGCCGCAAAAAGGCTGGAGCAGTTCGCCCTGCTGTGCCATGGTATGTCTGTCCGAGCGCGCGCTCAAAGTCATGGAAAACACCGTCAGCACCAGCTTTGCCGCCGACCTGAAAAAGTGGCGCCAGATCATGCAGGCGTATGAAACCGGCGGCCACGCCTACCACGCCACCATGCCGACCACGGCGCTGGTGGAGTTGCGCGACGCCATGAACGAAGCGCGCGCGCGCGGCCTCGCCACCGTGCGCCAGCAGCAGATCGACCTGGGCGATAAGGTGCGCCAGTTGCTTGAATCGCGCGGCCTGCCCAGCGTGGCGGCCGTTGGCTTCAAGGCGCCCGGCGTGGTGGTCAGCTACACCGCCGACCCGGATATTCAAAGTGGCAAAAAGTTCGCCGAACAAGGCGTGCAAGCCGCCAGCGGCGTGCCGCTGATGTGCGATGAACCGGCGGACTTCCGCACCTTCCGCGTCGGCCTGTTCGGGCTGGACAAGTGGGCCGACGTGGACCGCAGCGTCAGCCAGCTCGCGGCGGCGCTGGACCGGATGGGGTTGAAATAAGGGGCGCATCCGCTCGCCGCTCTCTTTCCGTCATTCCCGCGCAATCGGAAATGACGACGAAAAAATCAGGATGTATCGCCAACGTGTTTTGATTCTTTGTGGTTACTGCGCGCCAGGCTCTTGCGCCTGATCGCACCGCACCTGAATCAGTTCGCGCTCGCCAGCGCCCAGGCGCACGGCGCTCAGGTGGCCGCCCCAGACGCAGCCGGTGTCCAGCGAGATGAGGTCGGGGCGGCCGGGCAGCCAGCCCAATGTGGACCAATGGCCGAAGGCGATGACGTCACCGGCGGTGCGGCGGCCGGGGGCGTCGAACCAGGGCAGGTAGCCGGGCGGGGCGCCGGCGGCGTCGCGGTCTTTGGTCTCGAATTCCATGCGCCCTTCGGGGCTGCAAAAGCGCAGCCGCGTGAGGGCGTTGACGATGACGCGCAGGCGCGCCGCGCCTTGCAGGCCGTCGTGCCACTGGTCGGGCTGGTTGCCGTACATCTGGTGCATGAAAACGGCCCAGCCGGCGCCGCGCAGCGTGGTTTCGACTTCGGCGGCCAGCCGCAGAGTTTGGGCGGCGCTCCACTGCGGCAGCACGCCGGCATGGACCATCAGCACGCCCTGCTCGCGCAACGCCAGCGGGCGGTGGCGCAGCCAGTCGATGAGCGCGGGGCGATCGGGCGCGGCGAGGATGTCGCCGACGGTGTCTTTGCGGTGCGGCTGGCGCGCGCCTTGCGACACGGCCAGCAGGTGCAGGTCGTGGTTGCCCAGCAGGCAGGCGGCGGCATCGCCCAGCGCCATGAGCCGGCGCAGCACGGCCAGCGACCGCGGGCCGCGGTTGACCAGATCGCCCAGCAGCGCCAGACGGTCGCGGCTGGGGGAGAAGGCGATTGCATCGAGCAGCCGCGCCAGCGCCGCGTCACAGCCTTGCACGTCGCCGATCAAGTAGAGTGCCATGATGTCGATTTTCCATCGGACGCAAAGTCCGGGCGCGCATGAACCTGGCTCTGATCTTCTTTCTCACCCTGCTCAACGGCTTGTTCGCCATGTCGGAACTGGCGCTGGCCTCGGCGCGCAAGGCACTGCTGGCGGCCATGCAGGAAAGCGGTGATGCCGGCGCGGGCGCGGCGCTGAAATTGATGGAGCGGCCGACGCAGTTTCTGGCCATCGTGCAGGTGGGCGTGACTTCCACCGGCATTCTCAACGGCATCGTGGGCGAGGCGGCGTTCAGCGGCTCGGTGGCCCAGTGGCTCGCCGGTTTTGGCCTGAGCGCGCGCGTGGCGGCGCTGCTTGCCACCGCGCTGGTGGTTGCGGCGATCACCTTCATCACCATCGTCTTTGGCGAACTGGTGCCCAAGCGCATTGGCCAGATGTTTCCCGAAACGGTGGCGCGCTGGACGGCGCAGCCGATGGCGTGGCTGGTCGCGGCGCTCAAGCCGTTTGTCGCCTTGCTGTCGCTGTGCACGCAGGCGGTGCTGAAACTGCTGCGCATCGACGAATCGCATGGCCGCGTCGTGACCGAGGAAGAAATTTCCGCCAGCCTGGAAGAAGGCGTGGATGCCGGCCTGATCGAGGAGCACGAACGCCAAATGGTGCGCAATGTGTTTCACTTGGACGAGCGCCCGCTGACTTCGCTGATGGTGCCGCGCGGCGATATCGAATGGCTGGAGGCCGGCCAATCGGTCGAACAGGCGCTGCAATTCGTGGCCGGGCGCGGCGAATCGCACGCGCATTCGTGGTATCCGGTGTGCCGCGAAAGCCTGGACGACGTGGTCGGCATGATCTCGGTGGCGCGGCTGCTCAAATTGCAGGATCAGCCGCGGCAATTGCTGCAAGCGCATGTCGCGCCGGCTTCATTCGTGCCCGAAACCCTGAGCGGACTCGAAATGCTGGCGCAACTGCGCGACCAGTCCGGCCATCTGATGTTCATCGTCGATGAATATGGCGTCGTGCAGGGTCTGATGACGCCGCGCGATTTGCTGGAGGCCATCACCGGCGAATTAAAACCGGGCGCGCACGCCGATGCCTGGGCCATGCCCGCCAATGATGGCGCCTGGACGCTCGATGGCCTGATGCCGGTGAGCGAACTCAAGGTCCGCCTGTCGATTGACAAATTGCCGCTGGAAGACAAGGGCCGCTATAACACGGTGGCCGGTCTGCTGTTGGCCCTGGCGGGGCAATTGCCAGCGGCGGGCGACGAGATCGAAGCCGCCGGCTGGATATTCAAGGTGCTTGCAATGGAAGGGCGGCGCATTGACCGTATTCTTGCGCGCAAAGCCCCATCGGACGGTTGACTTGGCGCCGCGATTGAGCCCTGGATTGCATTGTTTTTGAATTGTGTTATTATCAGGCTTCCTTCCATTACTCGGAGTATTCGAGATGTCCACATATCAGGAACTGCTGAAGCAACAGGCGGCTCTGGCTCAACAAGTCGAGGAAGCGCGCAGGCGCGAAGTGGCTGACGCCGTTGCCAGGGTACGTACGTTGATCAATGAATACCAATTGACCGCTCAGGACGTGTTTCCGGGCAACAGCAGGTCTCGCTCCAAGCGGGAAACAGGCATCAAGGTTGCGCCCAAATACCGCGATTCGGCCACTGGCCAAACGTGGACGGGCCGTGGCAAGGCGCCCAAGTGGATCGAGGGCAAGGATCGCACCCCGTTTCTCATCGGCTGACTTTGGCCTCTGCAGCTTTCGCCGCTGCGGCAGCATCGAGAGAAGGCGCCCTTGGGCGCCTTCTTTTTTTATTTCCTGCGCGCTCGGCGCTGGTGTCGCGCCGGCCCAACATTTTCAATGATCCTAGAAACGGCAGTTGAACGCGCTCACCAGTGCCGTGATCGGTGTGCCAGGCAAGGGTGAGCGCTGCGGCTCCAAAGGCGCCTGCGCGCCTTTGGACAGCGCGAACAGGCCCAGCCTCTGGCTGGGCCGCGC
>WRJY01000284.1 GCA_009778355.1 Desulfovibrionaceae bacterium
GCAGACACCTTTTCGGGATGGGATGCAAGGCGCAGCGCACCGCCCATAGTCCATCTATGGGCAAGCGCTGCAACGCCGCAGACCGCCCGAAAAGGTATCTGCCCGAAGGGTTGGGCCGAAATCGGGCGATTTGGCGGCCAAGCCGCTTGCATGGACACAAGCCCATGCGGCGCGCCTTGGCCCGCCAACTCATCCCGATTGCGGCCCAACGCGGGTCTGCTGAGATCGTAAACAGGCTCTAAGAGGCAGGGCTGTAGGTTGGCGGTCAGCGCAGCGAACCCCAACACATCGGCGTTCCCTGCACAGCACAAACAGGCGGCATCCTGCCGCCCGCAACCGGAACCTTACCCCTGCGGCGGCTTGACCAGCAGCACCGGCACCGGCGAGTCGTCGATCAACTGGCGCGACACCGAGGCGCTTTCCAGCAGGCGGCGAATCGGCCCCAGCGCGCGCGAACCCATCAGCACCATGTCGCAGCGGTGCATTTCGATCAGCTCCCGCATGGCCTGCGCCGGATCGCCCGACACCACGGCGGTCTCGAACGGCACGCCCGCATCGCGCAGCAGGCGGGCCGACGGGGCCATCAGGTCGTCGGCGGCCTCCATCGCCGCGTCCTCGATCAGCGCCGGGTTTTGCGCGGTGATGATCTCGTAGAAGCTGGCCGGCTCCTGCACGTTCGCCAGCACGAAGCTGGCCTTCAGGCCGCTTTGCACCAGTTGCAGCGCAAAGCGCGTCTCGTGCAGCGAGAGTTCGGTGCCGTCCACCGGCAAAAGAATTTTCATGGCATCGCCTCGGGGTCTGGTTGCTTGGCTGCGATTATCCCTGCGACCGCCCGTCCGCCAGCAGCGCATCCATTTTTTTCCTTTCGTCGCTGCGCCAGCCGGGGCGGATCGAATTGACTACAATTGTGGTAAAACGAACAATCGATTGCGATTGCCCGAAAGAAAGCCCATGACAACCGTTTCAGTGCGCATCGACGAAACCCTGGTCAAGCAGGCCCGCGCCGCCGCCAGCGCGGAATACCGCACCGTGCAAGGGCAAGTCGAGTTCTGGGCCAAGGTGGGCCGCGCCGCGCTGGACAACCCCGACCTGCCCGCCTCCTTCATTGCCGAAAGCCTGATGAGCCTGGCCGAGCCGCGCGGGGACGCCACGCCTTTCGTGCCGCGCAGCGCCGCTGCCCATAAGCGCCGGGCATGAACTGGCAAGTCCGCCAGACGCGGCGCTTTGCCCGTGTCTACAAAAAATTGCATGACAGCCTGGTTGCCGATGTCGATGCGGCCATCGACGCCGTTGCGCAAAACCCCGATGCGGGGGAAAAGAAAAAAGGCGATCTGGCGCATCTTTGGGTGTACAAATTCCGCGGCCACAGCCGGCTTTATTTGCTGGGCTACACCCGCGAAGATGCCGTGCGGCTGGTGTATCTGGAAGCCCTGGGATCGCATGAGAACTTCTACCGGGACTTGAAGCGGCAGTGAACCGGTTCAAACCGGACTGACCACTTTCGCTTCGAACCCGAACGCATCCACCACCCGCACGCACACCTTGCGCGGTTCAGTTTTGGCTGCGATCGTGAGCACAGCCTGCATGGGTACGCATAAGGGGTCAGCATCATTGACAGTATTGCCCCGATAAGTTCTGTCAAATCGAGCAAAACTCTGCTTTTGGGGCGTGCAGTTTTGTCTTGGGTGCGCTGCCACAGATATTTTACTTGGGCGCGAGCCCTCCCCGGGCAGTTGTGCCAACGGGTGTCACACGTTATTTATCGATATCGCAAATATTTCGTATCAAAAGGATGGTTGCATATTGATAGGTTGTGTCCCGTTCATAATCATGTCAGTAGCCGCATGTCATATTTATGCAACTGCAATACGGTGTTCGTTGTAAGACCATGCCAAGCTGCAGGAGGAATATTTGCTTCCAAAAGCCGCTCGGGTGAAAAATCAGATGTCGCGTCGAAGTGGTGATCGAAGCGCAGTATAAATCCCAAACTTTGATCAGTATCTTCAACGCCGAAATGCCGCACATGATCGTTTTGACCAAAACGTCTTGCGCGTTCTCCATCACTGATTTCAGAAAAATCTTCATCCCAATAGCCTGGCATAAAAGGAATGACACAGAGCTTGATCTGCGCGGCTAGTCGGGGCGCAATGCGTTGTAGTTCTGGCGCAGATTAAGACCATGTTCTTGGGCTGTTTTGAGCAGATGCTGGCGACAGCGTTCCAGCAAGCAAGTTGTCCGTGAGCTGCCCGTGAGGTGCGCCCCATCTGTGGGCATGACGGTAGTGTCCACAATGACGCGGTCGACACTGGCAGCCTTGTCTGAAGGTGCGTCATAATGGACTGCTGAAGAAGATGCAACAGATTACTACTTTGCATGTCTTGGGTGAACAATGGACGGTGCGCACGCGAATTTTTCAGGCGGTGCAGCATCCGCAATGCGCCAAGGTGGCGTAAATGAGCCTTGCAGGCGAGATTTTTGGTGCTGTCGACACTGCGCGCTGGAGTGATCGAATTCTCATTATTGGCTTCTGCTGAGGTTAGAAAGACTCGACAGGGTAATTTTGGACCTCACTCTTGGGTGATGTATAAACAAAAACAGATTCATTGCCGCCTCTTATATCATTTCTGACTTCAAGCGGAATATCTATTGCTTTAAAATATCCGGGCATGGCTTGGAACCATTCGAGTAGGTCATAGCCAAAACGTTTGTAATGGTCTTTTTGCCCAAAGAGTCTGATTCGCTCTGGATCAGAAGCCAAGAGTTCCCCTCCTTGCTTTGTTTCGGATGTGAGAGAAATAGGAGGAGTTGTAAATATCATATGTGAATCATGATTAAGCAATCTCAAGAAAGATGTCAGATGATCGCGATAATCGCCTGGTATATGCTCCAAGACGTGGTTGTGAACTATCAAATTAAAATATCCATCGGGGAAAATATCAAACCCCTCTGGCAAAGCCAATTTCAGGCATCGGGCATGAGGATATATTTCAGGGAACAAGTCGCTACAAAAATAGCCTCCCCCGAAGATTGGGGCAAGATAACGATGTATCGATTCCTCAGGCGCTAAATGTAGCGCCCGTCGACCATTGGTCTTGTTTTGAACCGTTACTCCTAAACTCTCCAATGACCATCGTACAAGGCGATGTCGTTCCAGGCTTTTACAGGAGAGGCAAAAAACCTGCTTTCTGGTGTTAAAGTTGGAAAAAACTAAATTGCCGCAAATATTACAGTGCGTCATTGATTTCTCCTTGTGATTGCTTAAATATAAAATCGAAGATTAATCTAAATCAGTCAATGATTCATTTCCAAGGACGTTGTTAAGTTCGTTGAACTCGGTAAAAAGATTTTTCAGCATAACATCGTTTCGTCCGCCTTGGTCATTTTCAATCCACAAAGCGTCATCTTGAGTGTGAGGTGAGTGCGTGAGTTTAAAGCAACTGTTTTGAATAACATTTATTTTTTTCTTGTTCATGACGGCCATTCCCCAAAACCAAATGTCATCGCCGTGAGAACAAATATTCATGAACTTCTCTGAATCTAAAACTCGCTTATCGAACGTGTTCTGTGGATATAAGACGCCGCCACATCCTGTAAAAAAATTTCGGTATGATATTTTTTCATTTTTTGTGTTTCTTCTCCATTTTTTATAAGTGAGTGGCATATTTTCAGTGTCAAGCGATATTTCATGAGCGCGATGGCAATGTATGACTTCTGGATTTTTCAGATATTCGGCAACCAGTTCCAGTAGCCAGTTTTTGTCATATAGAATATCGTCATCACAAGTCACAACCGTTGCATCTTTGAAAATTCTTAATGATGGCACAAGTTTTTTATATGATTTTATATCTTCGCACCATTCAATGTAAAAATTATTTCCATCAATGTTTTTTAAATAATTTGGTAAATCTTTTTCTTTGTTTGGGAACTGATCTTTGGCAAGCCAAAGAATTATTTTGTTCGGCCTGTAACTCTGATTGAGTAATTTTGCTATTACATCTTCCATCAAATTAATTCGTTTGGGGAATGATGTAAAAGATAAAATAATTTCCTTTTCAAGGAGAAATTTTTTTATTTCATGATGAAAAAAGAGATTTTTTTCATATGCCTTTGATTCAAGATAGTATCGATTCCAGTATTCGCTAAAACGAACTCCTCTGGTTTTCCATGGTTTGTCTTTTGACGAAAAGTGTACAATATAAGAATTTGAATAAATTTGCTGAAAATCTTTGTAGCCATCCAAAGAAAGATAATTTTTCTTCATCTCATCCAGGGAGAAATTGTCTGGCAAGGTTACCAAAAAATTATATAAACAAGAAACGTATTTTACATTGTCAGAGAAAATAACATTCAATGCGTCTTGATCCATGAAAAAATTAAGACCGTTCTCTCTATAATCAAACAATTTCTCAACGATGCCTTCTACTCTCATTTTTTGCAGATTGAGCAAAAGCACCCCGCTATTAAAATATCCACGGTGTTTTTTGATTTTTAATTTTTCGAGTATGTTTGGTTTGTAATGATATTTTGGCTTGATGTCTTCTATGACGGCTGCATAAAACTCATGCAAATCGCTGCAATAAAAATCATACAAATCTTTGTTGATTATTGTATCGCCGTCAATATATAAAACTTTATCGAGATCCTTTAATAATTCAGGGAGTTTGAATTTTAATATTGCGGCCGTCGAAACGTGAAAGCCATTTTTGTTATTGAAAATTTATTGTATTCGTCTGATATGTTGATTATCTTAATATTAAAGTCGTCGCGTTCCATGCTTTCAAAAACGCGAATTTCCTGTCTTTGAATATCTATTGCAAGTAAGTGAATTGTGTATTCCGTGTCCTCGTCCTTGTTCTTTTGGAGTGAATATAGTGATACATAGGTTGGCAATGAAAAGTTTGCGTCCAATATGTATGCGATATTCACGTGGGGTCTGGCTTTGATTTTGTAATTTTTTTCTTTTATCTTCTTCTTGCACATTTCGATATTTAGTGAAAAAATACTGGATCCAATCTGTTTATCTAGTTGTCTGTACAGATCTAACGCATCTTCGTATCTTTTGTCTTTATAATACTGATTCGCTTGTTTGGTTTTGTGGATTTCACTTTCCATTTTCTCTCCTTGGTGTGTAATTGACATAATACGGTGACTTATTTCAATTCGCGGTTTGTGTCATTGGGGTTTGAATAAAATTTATATGAATGGTGAAATTTGTTTGGCAAAGGCGCTAACAAAATTGAGTTTGGTGTCATCATGGAAAGACAAGAAGCCGTGCCATTGCCCCAAGTATCCGAATGCGCAAACTGCTTAATCACCACCGTAGCCCGCTGCTCCAGTTCCGCGCCCGGCGGCGTGACCTTGGTGCGGCAGTCGGCCTTGCTGTAGAAGGGCGGGTCGATGTAGATCAAGTCCACCTTGCCGCGCAGGCTGGGCGTGTGTTCGTCGCCGGCCAGCAACGCGGCCATGGCCAGCAGGTTGTCGCCATGGATCAGGCGGTTCATCCAGCCGGGCGATTGCTCGGCGGCCTCATGCTGCGTCTGGCGGCTCTGCTGCGCCACCCAGTTCGGTCTGGCGCTGTCCTTGGCGGACGGCACCACTTCGCGCGTCTGCAAGCGCACGCGCTGGCGGCTTTCCAGGATGCGTTCGGCTTGCTTGAGCCCGTTGGCGACGATCACTGGATGCTGTTCGAGCAGGGACTTGAGCATGGCTTGCGGTTCAGGTCCAACACCAAATGAACTACAAGTTTACTTTATCGTGAACAAAAAGTTGCGCAAAAACAGAACAAGAATTTACTTTTCTGTTCATGGACGAGAAAGCGGAATTCGCCGAGCGGTTGCGCGGCGCCATGACCCGGGCTGGCTACGCCCTGCGGCCTGTGGTGTTGGAGCGTGAGTTCAATACGCGCTATTGGGGCCGCTCAGTCACCTTGCAGGCTGCGCGGCGGTGGCTGCGTGGCGAGGCGATTCCGGCGCAAGACAAGGTGCAGGTGCTGGCCGAATGGCTCAAGATCGAACCGGAGGTGCTGCGCTTTGGCGAGGCGGTACGCAAGTCGGTGCGGGCCTATCGTCAGCGGTGGGGGGAGGGCGTTGGCTCTCTGGAGCGCGAGGCTTTTGACGCCTTTTTGCAGTTACCCGCGCCGCAGCGCAAGATCGTGCGCGAGGTGATCCTGACCTTTGCGCAGGTGTATGGCAAGGAGCAGGAGACGGCTTCCTGAGCGCACGCACTCCCAGCTTGGCTGAGGCTGGGAGAGTGGAGCCAGACTCAATTCACGCTGTTGGGCGTACCAGCAGCGTAGCGTGCCTTGGCGGGCAAGGTGTGGGTGGCGCCGGTGGCGGGGTCAACCCAGGGCCAGGGGTTGTTGCCGAAGAAGGCGGGCTTGCTGGCGCGGTAGCACGAGTCGGGCAGGGGGGCCGCGGTGGCGCGGGTCAGCCAGGTTTGCTTGCCGGGCAGGGTGTCCCAGTTGCCGTCGCGCACCGCCGTTTTGGCGACGTTGGGGTCGGTGGTGTAGGGTACGATGGGGTTCCTGCCGAGCAGCCAGATGGCGGACGGGTGCTGCGTCCAGTCGGCGGAGTCGTCGGCGTAGCCGTTGGCGGCGGTGGCGATGCCGGGCGCGCCGTTTTTTTCCCATGAAACTGGCGTTGCTCGGCTGCACGCCTGAAAATCGCTTCCATGCAATTCAAGGACTACTACCAGATTCTGGGCGTGGACAAGGCCGCGTCCCAGGATGACGTGAAGAAGGCTTACCGCAAGCTGGCCCGCAAGTACCACCCGGACGTCAGCAAGGAGGCCGACGCCGCCCGGCTGATGGCCGAGGTCAACGAGGCCAACGAGGTGCTGGGCGACCCCGAAAAGCGCGCCGCCTACGACGTCGTGGGCGCGCAGGCTTGGGCCGCCGGCGCGCGCTCGGGCGATGACGTGCGCCCGCCGCCGGGCTGGAATTCGGGCTACGAATACAGCGGCGGCGCGCGCGGCTTTGGCGGCGGCGAGGGCGATTTCAGCGAGTTCTTCGAGCAGATGTTCGGCCACGCGCGTTCCGGCGGCGGCGCTGGCGCGCGCCGCGCGCACGCTGGCGGCGCGCAGGCGCAAATGCGCGGCGAGGACCGCCACGCCCGCATCGAGTTGGACCTGATCGACGCCTACCACGGCGCCGAGCGCGCCATTACCCTGCGCGGCGCCAGGCTCGACGGGCAGGGCCATGTGGCGCCGGAGGATCGCACGCTGCAAGTGAAGATACCGCAGGGCGTGAAGGAGGGGCAGATGATCCGCCTGGCCGGGCAGGGCGGCCCTGGTTTTGGCGGCGCGGCGGCGGGCGATTTGTTTCTGGAGGTGCGCCTGCGGCCCGACCCGCGCTGGCGCGTCGATGGCCGTGACGTGACGCTGAAACTGCGCGTCGCGCCCTGGGAGGCGGCCCTGGGCGGCAGCGCCCGGGTTGGCACGCCCGACGGCAAGACGGTGGAAGTGACCGTGCCCGCCGGTTCCGGCGCGGGCCGCCGGCTGCGCCTGAAGGGGCGCGGCATTCCGTTCGGCGCCGCGCCGGGCGATCTGTACCTGGAGCTCGAAATCGCCGTGCCGGGCGCCATCACGCCCGAGCAAAAAGCCGCCTGGCAGGCGCTGGCCGCCAGCTATCCGGGGTTTGATCCGCGCATTAAACCTGGAAACGGCAGTTGACCGCTTGCAACCTTTACAAAACTCGTATGGATATTGACCTTTGGAACTTCGCTGAAGCTCACTATTGGGGTGAAAGCGCTACGCACTCGCCAGCGCCGCGCTCGGCGCGTCATGCGGCGTTGCTCGTCCTTGCAGGCGGTAGCCTGCCGCGTCCTCGCGCCTTGCCTGGCACGCCGATCACGACACTGGCGAGCGCGTTCAACTGCCGTTTCCAGGTTAAATGATCCCCCCAGTCTCCACTCGCTGCGCGATGTTTCGCCTCCCCCTCAAGGGGCGCGCCCACTGGCCGGGGGAACCCCGGCCACGGGCGCCTTGGGGCGGCCTGCTCCGCGGCCATTTGTTTCGGCCATGTGTCGCGGATGACGCGGCGCGTCATGGATAACTGAAATGAGTCCTTCCCCCATTACCTTGTCCGCCGAACTGGTCGAGCTGCTGGACGATGCCGCGCTGACGCTGGGCGAGTTGGCGCGCTGCTGCCGCGTCACGCCCGAATGGGTGCGCGCGCACGTGGCAGCCGGCGTGATCGAGCCTTTGCCGGGCGGCGTTGCCGCCGAATGGCGCTTTGCCGGCGCCACGCTGACGCGCGTGCGCCGCATCGCGCATCTCGAAACCGCCTTCGACGCCGACCCGCAACTGGCTGCGCTGACGACCGACCTGATGGAAGAGGTCGCCCGTCTGCGCTGCCGGTTGATGCCGTGAAGCCGGCGACCGGCGCAGGCTGGCTCGTCACTCGCTGATGGTGGTTGTTTTCAGCGCTGGATCGTTTGCGATCTCGGCCTCCGAGAACGGCACTTTGTTCCACTCGCCGGCGCTGTAGGCGCGGGTGTAATCGTCGTTGTGCGGCGAAGCCGGGTCATCTGACAGCGAGAAGGTCAGGAAGGTATAGGCCTCCACGCCGCCATCGGGGAAACGCACCACCTGCATGTAGCTGTTGCCGTTGGGGTCGTTGTCCATGGTGTAGCCGCCCTGATCCAGTGGGTTGTCCGAGCAGGAAACGGTGAAGTAGCCCTGGCTGCCGCAGCCGCCGTACAGCGGTATTTTCTGGCCGCTGCGGGTGGCGAAAAGGTATTCGCCGCGCTGCGCGTCCAGTGCGTAGCCGCTGGCTTGCACCCGCAATACCGCGGCGGCCAGCGCCTGCTGCAACAGGGCGGTGAGGTCAGCGCCGGTTTTCAGGTCGCGCGGGGTGTTGATTGGGTCGCTCGCGCTGAAGGGTACCTGGTACAGCGATTCGGCTGGAATCGCGGATGCGCGCGTCCAGAACTCGTCCCATATGTGCGCGCCGCGCGAGGTGCGGGCGCCGGTGTTGTCCCAGGCGCGCAGTACCGCGCAGGCGTCCGCCGGGTCCACGGTCTGGGCCGCGCCGTCAGGGGCCGGGATCGACTTGGACGCGCACACCCTGTCGAGCGCCTGATCCTTGAACAGCTCGGCGGTGTACACGCGGCTGTTGAGCACCATGCGGCGCACGGTGTCGCTGGTTGCCTTGTTGCCGTCGTAGCCATCGGCGCCGGCCAGCCGGCCCTGCGCCAGCAGGTTGCCCAGGCGGGTGCGAAAGCTCACCGCCTCGGTGCCCGCCGGGCCGAGGATGTCCGGGTAGCCGGTCAGCGGTTCGGACGGGTTCACGAGCCAATAGCTGTCGTTCATGTTGGCGACGTAGTCCTCGCGCATCAGGCTGGGCAGGCGCGAGGGGCCGATGGCGCCTTTCTGTACCGAGTCGGGGTCGCTTTGCCAGTTGCAAGCGCTGCGCGAGCCGTCCATGACCGGCACGCGCGGCAACGCGGCGCCGAGCGCCGCGCCCAGCGCGGTGCCGCAACTGGCCAGTTGGGCCGGCGGCGCGTTGGGGATGGCGCCGATGTCCGCGTACCACGCCTTGGCGCTGCCGCGGCCCACGGCCACGGTGTTGACCCATGGAATGGCCGCTTCTTCGCGCTGGATGGCGATGAAATCATCGAGTGACTTGGCCTGGTTCCAGCGCTGCCAGTTGCGGAACAGGCGGAAGTTGCCGCCGTTGATGTCGCGGATCGCGAAGGCGGTGGTCTGGCTCCAGGCCAGCGCCGGGCTGAGCGCGCCGAGGTTGACCATGGGGCCGTACTCGGTCTCGTACAGCGTGCGCGTTACCGGCGACAGGGCGCCGTTGGACTGGAGCGTCTGCACCGTGATGTCGCGCGCCTTCATCTTCACGGACTGGCCGTCGCGCATATAGCTGGTCGGGTCGCCGGCTGCCAGCGTGAGCTGAAAGAAGCCGAAGCGGCGCGCGGTGGAAACCGTGTGGCTCCAGGCGACGTTGTCATTGAAGCCGATCAGGATCACCGGGATGCCGAGAAACGAAGAGCCGCTGACGTTGAGGGCGCCCGGAATGGTCAGTTGCGCCTGGTAGAACCGGTCGGGGCCGCGCCAGTACCAGTGCGGATTGCCGAACAGCAGCGGGCTGCTGTCGCCGGTGGCGGCGGTGCCGAAGCCGATCATGTTGCTGCCCACGCCTTCATGGCCGCCGACCTGGAATTCGGGCAAGTCGATCGGCCCGATGGCCAGTTGGGTGGCCTTGGCCGCGCGGCGGTTCAATGCCACGGGCGGCGACGCCGCTGGCGCGATGGCATTGGCGATGTTGGGCACGAAGTTGCTGTAGCCGCCGGCGAAATTGGCCTCGTACATGCGGCGAAAGAGGTCTTCGCTGGTGATCGGCGCTACCCAGGCTTCGTTGCGGCAGGCGGTATGCGCGCCCGCGTCGCCGCCGGCCTTGATCTCGCGCACGTAGCGGTTGTAGCCAGCCGTGAAGCCATCGACCAGCGACTTCAGCGTGTCCGGCTGTGCCGCGATCAGCGTCTTGATCGCGTCGTCGTTGAGCACATGGCGATGGAAGAAATCGGAGTCGATGTTCCTTGGCCGGCCTATGGTGCCGGAAAACGGAATCAGCGCGTCGCCGCCGAAATACTGCGACCGCTCGCCCCGGTACGTGAGAAAGGCGTTGGCCAGGGTGCACAGATCGTCCTGCGCTTGCGCGTAGCCGTAGCCGTAGCCCACGCCGCCCCAGTCGTCGGCCTTGATGTGCGGGATGCCCATGCCGGTGCGCCGGATTTCGGCCTTGTAAGCGGGCGTGGCTTGGGAGGTGTCGCTGCCGCCATCGCCGCCGCAGGCGGTGACCAGGGCCGCCGTGGCGAGCGCCAGCGCCGACACCGGCGCCCAGCCGCATGAAGAGGAAAATCGCATGTCTTGTCTCCTGTGAAAATGTGGCTCTCCTTGACGTAGCCACGGTCAGTATAGGAACACTACATGAAATTTGGAAGGGGAGTCTTTTCCAACGAGGAATGAGCCTGGAGCCGGTACCGTGATTCCAACGAGGTGTGAGCCTGAAAGGATCGCGGCCCGGG
>WRJY01000285.1 GCA_009778355.1 Desulfovibrionaceae bacterium
GCCCGCCCGCGCCCCGTCAAGGGCCGCTGCGCCGCCTGCCAATACTTGGGAATCTGCGGCGGCAACACCCGCGTGCGCGCCCAGCAAACTACTGGCGATGCCTGGGCCGAAGACCCCGGCTGCTACCTGACGGGCGGGGAAATCGGCTTGAACGGCGGCGCGCCGGGTGCGGAAACCACGGCCCCGCGCCTGCAAGCCATCGAATCGACATCAGCCAATCCCCAATGAAACCAGCAATGCCCGCTCCTCGACCACCGTCAACCGTGAATATCGAAACCATCAGGCGCTCGGCCCGCGCGCTGTTGCTGGCGTCCGCAGCCGCTGCGACCGCCATTGGCAGCGCCTGGGCGCAAGAGCCGGCGCAGCTTGCCGCATCGGCGCCCGCCGCGCCCGCATCGGCGCCCGCAGCCGCTGTGCCTGCCGCCGCCCTGTTCCAGCAGCACTGCGCCAGTTGCCACGGTGAGAAGCGCCTGGGCGGCACCGGCCCCGCCCTGCTGCCCGAAAGCCTGGACCGGCTGAAGAAAGCCGAGGCGCTCAAGGTCATCCGCGATGGCCGCGTGGCCACGCAGATGCAGCCCTTTTCGGCCACGCTGCAACCGGACCAGATCGCCGCCCTGGCCGACTTCATTTACACGCCGGTGATGCCCGCGCCCGCCTGGAGCGACGCCGACATCACCGCCAGCCGCGAGGAAACCCCCGGCTGGCGCGACTGGCCGGCCCAGCCGCAGTGGCGCGCCGACCCGATGAACCTGTTCGTGGTGGTGGAAGGGGGCGACCATCACGTCTCGCTGGTCGATGGCGACCGCTTCGAGGTCATTCACCGCTTTCCCAGCCGCTTTGCGCTGCACGGCGGCCCCAAGTTCACGCCCGACGGGCGCTACGTGTTTTTCGGCTCGCGCGATGGCTGGATCACCAAGTACGACCTCTGGAATCTGAAGGTGGTGGCCGAGGTGCGCGCCGGTATCAACATGCGCAACATCGCCGTCAGCAGCGACAGCCGATGGGTGATGGCCGCCAACTACCTGCCGCACACCGTGGTGCTGTTCGACGCCGACCTCAAGCTCGTGCGCAGCTACCCCGCGCGCGCGCTCGACGGCAGCCAAAGCTCGCGCGTGTCGGCGGTGTATGACGCCGCGCCGCGCCGCAGCTTCGTCGTCGCGCTGAAAGACATCCCGGAGCTGTGGGAGATCAGCTACGACCCCAAGGCCCCGCCGATCTACGACGGCTTCGTGCACGACTACAAGATGAAAGAGGGCATGGCCAAGGACGGCTTCCTGGGCATCCGCCGCACACTGTTGGCCGAACCGCTGGACGACTTTTTCTTCAGCCAGAACTATGCCTACGCGCTGGGAGCTTCGCGCCCGCACGCCGACGGCTCGCCCAGCGGCCAGGTAGTGAACCTGGACGTGCGCCTGAAAATCGCCGACCTGCCCATCGACGGCATGCCGCACCTGGGCTCGGGCATCACCTTCGACTGGAACGGCACCCGCGTGCTGGCCAGCCCCAACCTGAAGCACGGTGTCATCAGCGTGATCGACATGAAAACCTGGAAGCTGGTGAAGAACATCGCCACGCCCGGCCCCGGCTTTTTCATGCGCAGCCACGAAAACACGCCCTACGCCTGGGCCGATTCGATGATGAGCCCGCAAGCCAAGAACAAATTGACCATCATCGACAAGCGCACGCTGGAGCCGGTGGCCAGCGTCCAGGTGCCGGCGGGCCAGACGCTGGCGCACATCGAATTCACCAAGGACGGCCGCTACGCGCTGGCCAGTCTGTGGGAGGACGACGGCGCGCTGATCGTGTACGACGCCGCCACCTTCAAGGAGGTCAAGCGCCTGCCCATGCGCAAGCCCGTGGGCAAGTACAACGTGTTCAACAAGGTCACGCGCTCGGAAGGCACTTCGCATTAGGGCCGGCCACTTGGCTGTCTGACTTTGCCCTCAGCGCCCCAAGCGAGGGCCCGCGTTGTCGTTGTCCGTCATGTTGAATCGCTCGACCTTCTCTTGCTGATCGAAAAGCACAGTAAGGATTTGTTGCTTCATGCCGCTGCCAAAGGGGCCGACGTAGGCATAGTGCCAATTCATCACCAGCTTGCCTTCAGTGCCATAAGACTGTGACAGAGGCGGGCCGAACATGGCAAGCATCTGATCCTTGGTTGTCGCTCCGGGCACGATCTTCTGAATGTTGGCTTGTTCGATCTGCCTGCCGCTGCTCGCGCAGCCTGCGACAGTCACGGCAGCGGCAACGATGGCCGGGATGATCGGTGAGTAATTCATGGGCCTGTCCTTCTCGATTTATATGAATTAGTGTTTATGCGAATGAGACTATAACATCGACAGTACTGCCTCATGGCGAGCAGCTTGGCAGAACGATTTGGAGAGTGCGTGCGGCAATTGCGCACGGATGCCGGCCTGAGCCAAGTCGAGTTCGGCGAGCGGTGCGGTTTCTATCAAACCTACCTCAGTCGCATCGAATGCGGAAAGGCGAATCCGACGCTCAACGCAATCGAGGTCATTGCCAACGGACTCGGTCTGACGATCTTTGATCTGTTTGACCGTATGCGGGCAGAACCGGCAAGAGCCAACGAGTAGCCCGAGCAGATCAGGAAGAGATTGCCGCTCCCCAAACGTGTTGGAGGAAGCGGCGGCGGATCACCTCGGCTGGTAATTCGCCAGCCGGGCGGTGTCGGTGATGCGGATGTCGCGCTTGTCCACGTGGATCAGGCCGGCGGTTTCCAGTTCGTTGAGCACGCGCGAAAAGTATTCCGGCGTCAGCGACAGGCGCGAGGCAATGGCGGCCTTGCTGACGGGCAGCGTGACGGTGATCGACTCGGAGACGACTTCCTCGCTCTCGTTCATGCGGTCGCCCAGCAGGTAGCCGATGACGCGCTGCACGCCGCTGTGCAGCGCGTAGCCTTCCACGTCTTTGATGAGACCATGCAGGCGCCGCGACAGGCCGGCCAGCATACGCAGCGCGAAGCTGGAGTTGCTGGTGATTTCGTCGAGCACCACCTGCTTTTCGATCGTCATCAGCAGCGTTTCGGACGACAGCGTCTGCGCCGACACGACGTAGGGCATGCCCATGAACATGACCGCCTCGGCAAAGCTGTGGCCCGGCCCGCACAGTTCGATGACCTTCTCGGTGCCCGCCGGCGACAGCACGAACAGCTTGACCTGCCCGACGACGACGACGTGGAATTCATCGCACGGCTCGCCCTGGCGGAACACCAGCTTGCCGCGCTCGAAACGGCGCAATACACACCCTTGCGCCAGCCGTTCCAACTCGCCCTGGTCGAGGCGCGAAAACAACGGCAGCGTGGCCAGGTAACGGGGAATGTTGAACTGATCGAGGTTCATGGCTCGGATACGAACAACCCTGCGGCTTCAGCGCACAGGCAAGACCCTGGATATTCAAGTGTATCCAAGACGGCACCGAAAAATTCCATGCGGAGCGCGCGGGCCTTGTGTTCGCGTAACAAATGTTTCATTCAGCGCGCGCTCGCCGTCAACCGCACATACACCTGGGTCAGCGCGCGCGCCAGTTGATCGGGCCGGTGCACCAGCGCCCAGCCCTGAATGCCGAACAGCCGCGGCAGATAGGCATGGGCCTGCTGGTCGATGGTGACGCAAAACGGCACCAGCCCCGCCTGGCGCGCCTCCTGCACGGCGTGGCGGGTGTCTTCCAGGCCGTAACGGCCTTCGTACTGGTCGAGGTCGTTGGGTTTGCCGTCCGACAAAATCAGCAACAGCTTCTGGCGCTCGGGCCGCGCGGCCAGGCGCTGCGCGCCGTAGCGGATGGCCGCGCCCATGCGGGTGTAAAAGCCCGGCTTGATGGCGGCCACGCGCTCGCGCGCGGCGTCGTTCCACGGCTCGCCAAAGCGTTTGACCTCGTGCACGCGCAACGCGCGGCGCACGGAAGAAAAACCCAGCATCTCGAACGGGTCGCCCACGCCATCCAGCGCGTTGCCGAACACGAACAGGCTGTCGCGCACCAGGTCCACCACGCGCGCCTGCTGCGTGGCGTAGGCGTCGGTGGACAGCGACAGATCGGCCAGCATCAAGGTGGACAGGCTGCGCTCAGACTTGTCACGGCGCGAAAACACCGCGGGCGATTCCACGCGCGGCTGGCCGGCGTCGCGCCGATCGACCTGATAGCGCACCCAGGCGTCCAGATCGAGTTCTTCGCCCTGTGTCAGACCGTGGTGCCAGCGTGGAGCGGCGCGCAGCGCCTCGAAGCGGCGCCGCACCTGGCGCGACGTGCTCTTCAGGCGGATGTGCATGTCGGCGGCCACCGCCGATGCCGCGCCTTGCGCTCCGCCCAGCGCCTCGTCCTGCTCGCCCGGCGCTGGAGCGCGGACGCGCAGCCGCTGCGCCAGGCAGCGGTCAGGCAACAGCGCGGCGCGCTTGTAGTCCCATTCGGGCAGCGGCTCGCCCTCGCCCACCGGCAGGTCGTCGGCGCTGGCGCTGGGCAAGTCCAGATCGAACTTGACGCGCGAAGCCAGCGTTTCGCCATCGCGGGTGATGGACAGGCGCTCCATGTCGTCGGCCACCTGGCTGGCGTCCATGTTTTCGTCATCGTCGCCGGTGCGGTTGACGCGCACGAATTCGCTCCAGCTCAGAATGGACTCGGCGCGGAAGAACATCACCAAGCCGTCTTTGCTGGTGGTGTCCTCGGTGCGCTCGGCGCGGCGGCGCTTGGCGTCCTGCTGGGTGCGGGCGTCGGGCGGTCTTGGCGGGCGGTTCTGGTCTTCGGGCTCTGGCGGGGCGGCGCCATCGTCCTTGGCTTCAGGCGCGGCAGCGCGGTGCGCGTGCAGCCACACCCACACCGGTGCGACCAAACCGGGCGGCATCAACATTGCTTCGCCATGCACGAGCGCCGTGAAGTCGGCCTTCAATGTGGCGCGCAGCGCCTGCTGCACGGCCCGCTCGGCGGCGGCGGCAGGGCCGCGCAGGCGCTGCGGATCGGGCCGCGCTGCCAGGTGTGCCTGCGCCAGCCGGCGATAGCGCGCGCGCAGACCGGGAAACTGCTCCAGCGTCAGCGCGGTGGCGGCCAGGTTGCCGGCGATCCAGTTACCGCCGACATCGGCATGGCAGGCGCTGAGCGCCGCCAGCCACAGGTACAAGTCGCGGTTCAGCGCCGCATCGTCGAACACCGCCAGCACGGACGGCAGCGCCAGCGTTTCGGCATCGAGCGTGCTGAGCGCGGCGCGCCGGCCCGCGCCGGCCACGCGCTGCAACCAGCCGCGCGGCCCGCCGATGCGCTCGGCGGCGGCGGGCGCCACGCGCACCAGCGCATCGCCGCCAGCGGCGCGAAACAGCATCGCAATGGCGCGCTGCACCTGTTCCAGTTGCACGGCGGCGTGCGGATAAGTCGCGTCCGCCGCCCGGGTAATGAGGCCGTGCCAGCGTTCGCCGACCCACTCTTCCAGGTCAATCACGCCAGTCATGTCAGTGGCTCCGCCGCCGCCCGCGGCACATGAAACCGGACCGATCGAGCTTCTGGCGCGCGCCACGGGCTTGCGCCCCCTGACCGAGGGGCGCGAAGAAAGGCCGCGCAAGCGGCTCAGGGACGGATCCGTTACTCACCGAACGCAGCCAGCACGACCTCGTTCAGCGCCTCGGCGGTGTCGGCGTCGTCGGTCAGCGCATCGACAATGGCGGCGCGGCAGGCCGTCAACTCGGGCAGGCCGCTGGCGATCAAGCGCGCGGCCACCACCAGCAGGCGCGTGCTGACGGTTTCTTCCAGATCCTGGTCGGTCAGCCGGCGCACGGCACTGGCCAGCTTGACCAGCCGCGTGGCCAGACGCTCGTCCACGCCCGACTCGGCCTGCACGATGCGGCGCTCGATTTCGGGCGCGGGATAGTCGAAGCCCAAGGCCACGAAACGCTGCCGCGTGCTGGGCTTGAGGTTTTTCAGCAGGTTCTGGTAGCCGGGGTTGTATGACACCACCAGCATGAATTCGGGCGGCGCTTGCAGCAACTCGCCGGTGCGCTCCACGGGCAACTGGCGCCGGTCGTCGGCCAGCGGGTGCAGCACCACGGTGGTGTCCTTGCGCGCCTCGACCACTTCGTCCAGGTAGCAGATGGCGCCCTGACGCACGGCGCGCGCCAGCGGTCCATCGTTCCAGACCGTGTTGCCGTCGCCGATCAGGTAACGGCCCACCAAGTCGGCGGCGCTCAAGTCGTCGTGGCAACTGACCGTAATCAACGGGCGACCCAGACGCGCCGCCATGTGCTCGACAAAGCGCGTCTTGCCGCAGCCGGTGGGGCCTTTCAGCAATACCGGCAGCCGCTGCCGCCAAGCGTGCTCGAACAGGCCGCATTCGCCAGCCTGTTCGGCATAGAACGGCACCGCCGCCTGGGACGGCGCGCTGGCGCTGCCAACGTAGCCGTCACGGGACATGTCGGCCACCCGATCAGTCGTGTTGCAGCCTGCGTTGCGCCGGGCTGGGCATCAAGCCGCCGCGACGGTTGCCAGCCGCTTCCTGAGCGGGCTCGCCGCCGATGAAGAAGCTCCACACGTACATCAACAGCCCGACCAGGAAGGCGGCCCCGCTCAGCAGGCGGATCCAGTAGAAGAAGGTGATCTGGTCTTGCGCCGCCATGTACGGCATGGCTCCCATGCGTTGCAGCCACACTTGCAGGATGCCGGCGCCGGTCAGGGCCAGCACCATCACGAACATGCTGATGTTCATGACCCAGAACGCCGATTTTTCCATCGTCTGTGACTCGAGGCTGTTGGCAACGCGTCCGCGCAGCGTGGGCATGGCGTAGCTGATGAGGGTCAGCACCACCATCACGTAGGCGCCATAGAAAGCCAGGTGCCCGTGCGACATGGTGATCTGCGTGCCGTGCGTGTAGTAGTTGACGATGCTCAACGTGTGCAAAAAGCCCCACACGCCCGCGCCCAGGAAGCCCAGTACCGAGCAGCCCAGCGCCCACAGCACGGCGGCCTGGTTGGCGTGGTCGCGCCGGCGGCGCTGCACCATGCGGAAGGCGAAGATCGTCAGCAGGAAGAACGGGATCGGCTCCAGTGCGGAGAAGATGCTGCCGATCGGGTGCCAGTAGCCCGGCGTGCCGATGAAGTAGTAGTGGTGCCCGGTGCCCAGGATGCCGGTGAACAGCGCGAAGGCGATGATCACGTACACCCATTTGTCCACCACTTCGCGGTCGACGCCGGTGGTCTTGATCAGCACGTAGGCCAAGAGCGATGCCAGGATCAGTTCCCACACGCCTTCCACCCAAAGGTGCACCACCCACCACCAGTACATCTTGTCGCGTACCAGGTTGTCGGGGTTCACGAAGGAGAACAGGAACATCACCGCCAAGCCCCACAGCCCGATCAGCAGCACCGTGGTGATGGTGGTTTTGCGGCCCTTCAGGTAGGTCATGCTGATGTTGAACAGCATGGCCAGCGCCACGACGACGATACCCAGCTTGGTGGGCAGCGGCTGCTCCAGGAATTCGCGGCCCATGGTGGTCAGCATGCCGTTACCGGTCATTTCGGCCAGCTTGGCATAGGGCACCAGCAGGTAGCCCACCACGGTGGCGGCGCCCGCCACCAGGAAGATCCAGAACATGACCAGCGCCAGCTTGGGCGAGTACAGCTCGGTTTCCGCTTCTTCAGGCACCAGGTAGTAAGCCGCGCCCATGAAGCCGAACAGCAGCCACACGATCAGCACGTTGGTATGCACCATGCGGGCCACGTTGAACGGAATCGCCGGAAACAGGAAGTCGCCGTAGATGTACTGTATGCCCATGACCAGACCGAACAGGATCTGGGCGACGAACAGCCCGATGGCGGCCATGAAATAGGGCAGCGCGACCGCTTGCGACTTGTATTTGAGGATGGAGGTATTGCTCATGATGAATGGTTCCTCGCGCAATCAGCCTTCGATGTTGGGGGGCCAGTTCTCGGTGTTCACGTTGTTGGTCCACTTCAGGAACTGAACCAGGTCGTCGAGTTGCTGGTCGGTCAGGTTGAACTGCGGCATCTGGCGCCGGCCCGGCGTGCCCGAGGGCTGCGCCTTGAGCCAGGCCTTGATGAAATCGGCGCCGCCCGCATCGCCGCCGCGACGCTGATAGACGTTGCCCAACTCAGGAGCGAAGTACGCGCCCTCGCCCAGAATCGTGTGGCAGCCGACGCAGTTGTTTTGCTCCCAGATCAGCTTGCCGCGTACCACGGCGTCGGTGATCGCCTCCTGGTGGGAGCGTTCGGGAATTTGCTGCTCGGTATGGAACACCAGTCCAAGAAAGACCAGAATGAAAAACAGCGATCCGCCATAGAAGATGTTACGCGCCATCTCCTTGGTGAAGCCGCTGGACACAGGGGTGCTCATGTACCTTCTCCTTGCTCGGGGTTTGACTTTCTGAGCGTAGGAATTTGGCCCTTGCGCGTCCTTGAAGCAAGTCAAGGCTGCCCGCGCAGCACCACCGGCGCAGGCATGTAGGCGCTGGCCTCATTTATGTAATTTGAGCTTCTCGAACGCCGAGGCGATGGCGGTGGCTGCCGGTTGCGCGGCGCCGCGTTGCTGCCCGCGCCCGGCGGGCTGAAAACGCTGGCCTTGCGCGCCATCGCAGCGCGGCGCGGCGGCGTCCAGCTTCATGCTCAGGCTGATGCGCTTGCGGGGCGCGTCCACCTCCAGCACCTTGACCTTGACGATCTGGCCGGTCTTGACGATCTGTCGGGCGTCGGCAACGAAACGATGGGCCAGTTGGCTGACGTGCACCAGCCCGTCCTGGTGCACGCCCAGATCGACGAAGGCGCCGAACTGCGCCACGTTGCTGACGGTGCCCTCCAGCACCATGCCTTCCTTCAGGTCGGCGATGTCCCGCACGCCGTCGTTGAAGCGCGCCACCCTGAAGTCGGGGCGCGGGTCGCGGCCAGGCTTTTCCAGCTCGGCCAGAATGTCCTTGACGGTTACGGCGCCGAATTGCGGCGTGACCAATTGCTCGGGCTTCAAGGTCTTGAGCAATTCGGTGCGCCCCATGAGCTGCTCGATGGGCTTGCCGGCGCGCAGGAGGATCTGCTCGACCACCGGATAGGTCTCCGGGTGCACGCCGGTCATGTCCAGCGGATTGTCGCCGCCGCGAATGCGCAAAAAACCCGCGCTCTGCTCGAAGGTCTTGGCGCCCAGTCCGCCGACTTCCAGCAGTTGCTGGCGGCGCCTGAACGCGCCGTGCTGCTCGCGCCAGCGCACCACCGCCTTGGCGACGGCGCCCGACAGGCCGGACACGCGCGCCAGCAGCGGCGCGCTGGCGGTATTCAGGTCCACGCCGACGCTGTTGACGCAGTCTTCCACCACTGCGTCCAGCGTGCGCGCCAGCTCGCCCTGGTTCACGTCGTGCTGGTACTGGCCGACGCCGATGCTCTTGGGGTCGATCTTGACCAGTTCGGCCAGCGGGTCTTGCAGCCGGCGCGCAATGCTGGCGGCGCCGCGCAGGCTCACGTCCACGTCGGGCAACTCCAGGCTGGCGTATTCGCTGGCCGAATAGACGGAGGCGCCGGCTTCGCTGATGACCATTTTTTCGATCACCGGCAAGGCTTGCCCCTCCAGCGCCGCGGCCTGTTTCTGCATCAGCTCGATCAGATCGCCCGCCAGCCGGTCGGTTTCGCGGCTGGCGGTGCCGTTGCCGATGGCGATGAGCTGCACGCCATGCCGGGCCGCCAGCCTGGCCAGCGCGTGCAGGCTGCCGTCCCAGTCCCTGCGTGGCTCGTGCGGGTAGACGGTGGCGGTGTCCACCAGCTTGCCGGTGGCGTCCACCACCGCCACCTTCACGCCGGTGCGGATGCCGGGATCCAGCCCCATCACCACTTTTTGGCCAGCGGGCGCAGCCAGCAGCAAATCGCGCAGGTTGTCGCCAAAGACCTTGATGGCGACCTGCTCGGCCTCCTCGCGCAGGCGGGCGAACAACTCGCGCTCGATGCTCAGGCTGAGCTTGACGCGCCAGGCCCAAGCCACGCATTTGCGCAGCAAGTCATCGGCGGGCCGGCCCTGATGCGACCAGCCCAGGTGCAGCGCAATGCGGCCTTCGGCCAGGCTGGGCGCGGCGGCGGCTGGCGCCGCATCGGATTGCGGCAGCGTCAGCCTGGCTTCCAGAATATCGAGCTGCCGGCCCCGAAACAGCGCCAGCGCGCGATGCGAAGGCACGCGGCCAATCGGCTCGCCGTAATCGAAGTAATCGCGGAACTTGGCAACCTCCGGGTCGTGCTCGTTCTTGCCAGCGGCCAGCTTGCCTTGCAGCACCCCCTCGGTCCACAGCCATTCGCGCAGCAACTGCACCAGGGCCGCGTCCTCGGCCCAACGCTCGGCCAAAATGTCGCGCACGCCGTCCAGCACGGCGGGCACGGTCGTGAAGTCCTCGCCGCCTTCGCCTTTTTCGGGCTTGACGAAAGCCCGCGCCTCGATCGCCGGGTCGAGCCAAGGGTCGGCAAACAGCCGGTCGGCCAGCGGCTCGATACCGAACTCGCGCGCGATCTGGCCCTTGGTGCGGCGCTTGGGCTTGTAGGGCAGGTACAGGTCTTCCAACTCCTGTTTGGTCGGCGCGGCCTCGATGGCCGCGTGCAACGCCGGCGTGAGCTTGCCCTGCTCGCCGATGCTCTTGAGGATGGCGGCGCGGCGCTCATGCAACTCGCGCAGATAGGCCAGCCGCGCCTGCAACTCGCGCATCTGCACGTCGTCCAGCCCGCCGGTGGCCTCCTTGCGGTAGCGGGCAATGAAGGGCACCGTGGCCCCGCCGTCCAGCAGGTCGATGGCCGCCTGCACCTGCGCCTCGCGCACCTTCAGTTCGGCGGCGATCTGGGAAGAAATGGATGACATGACTCGCGAAAGCAGCGCGCGCGCCACAGGCTTTGCAGCCACGCGCCGCTTCAAAAAAAGAAAGCGGGGAAGTTTGCCATACCGGGTTTGCGCCTGCGCTGCTGGCGAAACAGCGCCGGGCCGGGCGAGTCCAGCCGCACCCACACGGCGATGGCGGCCATCAGCGGCAGCGCGGCCAGCGTCAGCAGCAAATCCATGCCGCGCTTGGCGGGGTCGGGCCGGGGGGGCATGTCAGTCAGGGTTTTTGCCT
>WRJY01000286.1 GCA_009778355.1 Desulfovibrionaceae bacterium
CGGGCAGCCGTGGCCGGGGTTTCCCCGGCCAGTGGCTGCGCCCCCTCGAGGGGGGAGGCGCAACATCGCGCAGCGAGTGGAGTCTGGGGGTGGCGTCATTTCACAGCGGCTTGATGCTGCCGGGGACGATTTTCGCGCCAAAGTCGCGCATCATCTCCCGCACGAACGGGTCGGCCATCAGCAGCGATTCGGCGGCCTTCATGCGCTGGGCGGCGGCGATGGCGTTGCGGCGCGACGGGCTGTCGGCCACAGTCCCCACTTCCACGCCCAGCCGCACGGCGTGGCCCGCATCGAGCAGCGCGGCTTGCAGGCGGGCCTGCGCGCCGGCGTTGGCCAGCGATTCGTTTTCGACGCGCAGCGTCCACTGGCTGTCGCTGCGCGCCACCAGTTGCGATTGCAGCGCCAGTTCGCGCACCACGGCGGTGATGGCTTCGCGCGCGACCAGTTCCTGCACCAGCGCGTGCCAGAAGTCGCCTTCGCCCGTGGTTTGCACGGGGCGCGGATCGGGCGCGGGCGCGGGGCGCGGCGGGACGGGTTCGCCGCTTGCCTCGCGCACTTTCAATGCCACGATTTCGGCGGCTACGGGAGATTGTTCGGCTGCGGCTTGACTCGATTCGGGCTTGCGCGGCGCGGGCGGCTCGCGCACGGGCAGAGGCAGCACCGGCACGCGCGCGGTGGCGGGAGCGCCATCGTCCAAGCCATCATTGGGCGCTGGCTGACCGGCCCAGCCAGCGTCGGGCGGGGCGAATTCGCTGCTGTCCGGGCCTGCTGGATCGGACGGCGGCGCGGGCGCTTCAGTCTGGTTTAGAGTTTTTTTTTCAGCCGTGGCCGCCGCAGCAGGCCGCTTGAACGGCAGCAGGCGCAGCAGCACCATGGTCAGGCCGGCGTATTCGTCGGGCGCCAGGCCCAGTTCGGCGCGGCCATGGATGCACAGGCTGTAGAGCAGTTGGGTCTCGTCAGCGGGCAGCTCGGCGGCCAGGCGGGCGATGTCCTGCGCGTCGGGATCGGCCTCGTCGGCGGGCAGGCCGGGCGCGGCTTGTAGCACCGCCATGCGTTGCAGCGCGGCGGCCATGTCCTCCAGCGTGGTGGCCGCCGACAGGCCAGCGGCGCGCAATTGCCCGGACAGGTCGATCACCGCCTTGCCGTCGCCCGCGGCCAGCGCCCCGATCAGGCTGAACACCACGCCGCGATCCACGCTGCCCAGCATCTGGCGCACGGTGGTCTCTTGAACCTTGCCGGAGCCGAAGGCGATGGCCTGGTCGGTCAGGCTGAGCGCGTCGCGCATCGAGCCGCGCGCGGCGCGCGCCAGCAGCCGCAGCGCCTGCGGCTCGGCGCTCACTTGCTCGGCGCCGAGCACGTGCGCAAGCTGCGCCAGCACCGTTTCGGGCGCCATGGGCCGCAGGTTGAATTGCAGGCAGCGCGAGAGCACCGTCACCGGCACCTTTTGCGGGTCGGTGGTGGCGAGCACGAATTTCAGGTATTCGGGCGGCTCTTCGAGCGTCTTCAACATGGCGTTGAAGGCGGTGTTGGTCAGCATGTGGACTTCGTCGATCATGAAGACCTTGAAGCGTCCCTGCACCGGCTTGTAAAGCGCCTGCTCCAGCAGTTGCTGCACCTCGTCCACGCCGCGGTTGCTGGCGGCGTCCAGTTCGGTGTAATCGACGAAGCGGCCGGCCTCGATCTCGGTGCAGGCCGGGCACGCGCCGCAGGGCGTGGCGGTGATGCCGCCCTGGCCATCGGCGCCCGTGCAGTTGAGCGACTTGGCCAGAATGCGCGACACCGTGGTCTTGCCGACCCCGCGCGTGCCGGTGAACAGGTAGGCATGGTGCAGCCGTTGTTGGTTCAAGGCGTTGGTCAGGGCCTGTACCACGTGCTCCTGGCCCACCATTTCGGAGAAGTTCCGCGGACGGTATTTGCGGGCCAGTACCATGTAAGACATGGGATGGGATTCTACGGGGCTGAAACCCGCCTTGGCTTCATGGCACTGCGCCGCCGGGCGCCAGGCCTTGCTCCAGCGCCAGCAGCCACTGCTTGCGCGGCAGGCCGCCGCCGTAGCCGGTCAATTGGCCGTTGCTGCCGATCACGCGGTGGCAGGGCACGACGATGGAAACCTTGTTCTGTCCATTGGCC
Organism: Desulfovibrionaceae bacterium; assembly: GCA_009778355.1. GTDB lineage: Bacteria > Pseudomonadota > Gammaproteobacteria > Burkholderiales > Burkholderiaceae_C > Ottowia. The sequence continues at coordinate 2,131 of WRJY01000286.1, forward strand.
GCCGCCACGGCGCGCGTGGCGCTGGGGCGGCCCATGTGCGCGGCCTGCCGCGCGTAGCTCCAGGTCTGGCCGTAGGCAATGGTCAGCAGCGCCTGCCACACCTGTTTCTGAAACGGCGTGCCCACCAAATCCAGCGGCACGTCGAACCGCCGCAGATGGCCGGTGAAATAAGCATCGAGCTGTTCACCCAAGACGCGGGTGCGCTCGTCTTCGCCAGCTTCGGCGCGTGCGCCGGCGTGGCGCTCCACATCGCGCCATTCGCGGCTCAGACGCGCCGTGACGGTGCTGAATTCCAGCAGGCACAACCCGCGCGGGCTGAACAACGCCGCCATTTCGCCCAGCGGCGTGGCGTAGCGGTGCAGCAGCAGTGGGGGCGTGGGGGCGATCATTGCAGTGTCTTTGCTCGCATTCTCTACGATTGGCGCGCGCACCAGTAGCCGGGTCGGCGCTGATGGTGCGCCACGGCCAGAATGGTCACGGTTTCATTGGTCGTCTCGTAATGCACCGAGTAGGGGAAGCGGTGCAGCACACGCTTGCGGTTGCCTTCATCATCTTCGGGTCTGCTGAGCGGAGTGGCAGCGATGCGATCGATCGCGTCAAATACCTCGGCTCGAAAGGCGTCAGCCACCAAGGCGTTGCGCTCGCGGTACCATGCCAACGCCTCTGCAATGTCGCTTTCGGCCCCCGGCGCAAGAGCAACAGTAAAGCCGGTCACAGGGCGCTCAAGCGGGCGCGTGCCTCGGCCCACGGCACGGCCTGCGCAGCGCCACTGCGCAGTGCTGCCTTGCGCTGGCGAATTTCGTCGGCCCATGTCTTGCCCACGGCGGCGGCGTCTTCGCCGCCTAGGCTGTCCAGCAGGGCAACCATTAGCGCCGACCGCTCGTCGGGCGCGAGTGCCAAAGCCTCATCGAACAGGTGATTCAGGCGCGCGTTCATGTCGAACATTTTAGAACCTCGCAATCAACCCGAACGGCTTTCGAGGGACGAACGCGCATGAATCGACGCCTCGTCGGCCAGCATGGGCAGCGCCACCCATTGGCCATCTACCGGGCGCACGCGGATGCGGTGGTCGAAAGCTTCTTGCAGCGCGAGTTGGGTGTCGGCGCTGGCGGTGGGGCCGTGGTGCAGAACGCTGCCTGCGCGCACGACGATCAGTTCGTCGGCTTGCAGGGCCACGCCGAGTTCGTGCAGCACGCTGACGGCCAGGCAGCCGCCGGCGGCGAGGGCGCGCACCAGGGCGATCCAGTCGGCCTGGTGCGGCGGGTCGAGGTGCGCCAGCGGCTCGTCCATCAGCAGCACCGGCGCCTGCACGGCCAGGGCGCGGGCCAGCAGCACGCGCTGGCGTTCGCCGCCCGAGAGCTCGCCCAGGCGGCGCTGGCGCAGCTCCCAGGCCGAGGCGGCGCGCAGGGCGCGCTCGACGGCGGCGCGGTCGGCCTGGCTGGGCGGCGCCAGCCAGGGGCGGTGCGGCAGACGGCCCAGCATGGCAACGTCGAAAGCCGTCAGGTCGTCGCCGCCGGTTTCCGCCTGACCCAGCCAGGCCAGTTGCGTGGCCCGCGCGCGCGCGCGCCAGCCGGCCAGCGGGCGGCCTTGCAAGCTGACCAGTCCGTTGCACGGCAGCAGCCCGGCCAGCACGCGCAGCAGGGTGGATTTGCCAGCGCCGTTGGGGCCCACCACCGCCACCCAGCGCCCGGGGCCGAGTTGCAGGTCGATGGCCCGCAGGATGCGGCGCTTGCCGATGCTGGCGCTGTTCAGGCGGGCGCTGAGGGCACTGAGGGTGGTCATTTTTTGCGCATCAGCCACAACAGGTACACGCCGCCCAGCACCGCCGTCAGCACGCCCACGGGTAATTCTTGCGGCGCGATCAGCAGCCGGGCGGCGATGTCGGCGGCCATCAACAGCAGCCCGCCGGCCAGTGCCGACAGCAGCACCAGTGGCCCGTGCGTGCTGCGTCCGAGGCCGCGCGCCAAGTGCGGGGCCACCAGGCCGACGAAGCCGATCAGCCCGGTCTGCGCCACCGCGGCGCCGGTGGCCAGCGCCAGCACGCCGACCAGCAGCGCGCGCAGCGGCGCCAGCGGCAGACCCAGGCTTTGCGCGGTGGCTTCGCCCAGCGTCAGCGCGTCCAGCACGGGCGACAGCGCCCAGGCGATGAGCGCCAGCGGGGCCAGCATGGCGGCCATCATGGCGCAGGCGCTCCAGCCGACGAAGCCGGTGATGCCCAGTGAAAAACCCTGCATGGCCAGCAGCACGCCGGGGTCGGCGATTTGCACCAGTTCGCGCACCGCGCCCAGCACGTAACCCACCACCACGCCGGCCAGCAGCAGCCGCAGGGTTTGCTGCACGCCTTGCGCCAGCACCAGGGTCAGCAGCACGCCAGCCAGGGCACCGGCAAAGGCGGCGCCGGTCAGCCCCAGCCGCGCCAGCCAGGGCGAGGTGGCCTGCGCCAGCGCCGCGCCGCTGCCGTCCGCCGCCACACCGGCGGCGCCCAGACCGGCGAAAGCCAGCGCCACGGCCAGCGCCGCGCCGGAGGCGCTGCCCAGTAGGTACGGATCGGCCAGCGGGTTGCGAAACAGCCCCTGCGCCACCGCGCCGGCCAGCCCCAGCAGCGCGCCGGCCAACCATGCGCCCAGCGTGCGCGGCAGGCGGATGTCCCACAGAATCAGCCAGGCCACGGGATCGTGACGGGCGTTGAAAACGCTGTCCAGACCGGTGCTGCCCACGCTGGCGCCCAGCAGGGCGCCGAGCGCCGCCAGCGCCGCCAGAGCGATGCCGAGCCAGACGATGCGCGCGCGCCCTCCCTCGCTCCCAGCCCCTCCCCCGCGAGGGGGAAGGGGAGCAAGAGAGCTTGCGCGACAATCTCCAGGGAAGAGGGGAGCGTTTTTCCTTCCCCCTGACGAGGGAGGGCGCTCCGAAGGAGCAGGAGAAGGGGGAGCGCCGCGCAGGGACATGGCTCGAAATTTTTCTATGGCCGGGCCATTTGCTCGCTGACGCAGCGGGCCATCAGCCGCGCGCCTTCGTCCATGCGGGGGCCGGGGCGCACCAGCGCGTCGCGCTCGGCGGCGTCGAAGGCGCAGACGCGGCCTTCGCGGATGGCCTTCAGCGCCGGCCAGCCGGGGCGGCGTTGCATGTCCTCAAGGCTGCCGCGGCTGGCCATGATGAGGCTGGGCGCGGCGCGCACCACCAATTCGGGGTTGATGCGCGGAAACGGCCCCAACTCCGGCCCGATGACGTTGACCAGGCCCAATTCGTCCATCAACTCGCCGATGAAACTGCCGCGCCCGGCGGCAAACGGCGCGGGACTGACTTCGAAATACACCCGCATGCCGTGCGCGCTGGCCGGTAGCGATTGGGCGGCGGCCTTGACGCCGGCGTCGATGCGCTGCATCAGCGCATCCGCGCCGTCCACTTGCAGCGTCCGCGCCAGCGTGATGGTGACGCGGCGCAGATCGGCGGCGGTGCGCGGCTCCAGTTGCACCACTTTCAGACCCAGCGCGCGCAGGCGCACGGCGGCGCTCGATGAGGTGGCGGTCAGCACCACGTCGGGCCGCAGCGCGGCGATGGCTTCCACGTTCGGGTCCAGCCCGCCGCCGACCTGCGGCAGCCTGGCCACCGGCGCGGGCCAGTTGGAATAGCGGTCCACCGCCACCAGGCGCTCGCAGGCGCCGAGCGCGCAGGCGGTTTCGGTCAGCGAAGGCAGCAGGCTGACCATGCGCGCCGGCGGCGCATCGAAGCGGGTGACGAAACCGGCGTCGTCCTTCACTTCGTAAGCCTGCGCCGCCAGCGCCAGCGCGGCGAGCCAGGCGGCCAGAAAGCGTTTCAAGATTTTGGCGTCCACCGCAAGCCCAGGTAAAAAGTGCGGCCCGGCGTGTTGTAGCCGCGCGCGAGCTGGTAGTTCTTGCCGCCCAGGTTGTCGATGCGCGCCAGCAACGTCCATTCGCGCGCGATGGTGGCGCTGGCGTACAGGTTGACCAGACCGTAGCCCCCCAGCGCCTGCGTGTTGGCCGCGTCGTCGTAGCGGCGGCTGGACGCTTGCAGTTCGGCGCCCAGCGTCCAGCCGGCGACACGGGTGTCGGCGCTGAATTTGAGAATGCGCCTGGCGCGGCGCGCCAGCAGAGCGCCGGTGTCGGCGTTGTGCGGGTCTTGCATATCCAGCGAGCCGCTGAGGTTGACGCCGCCCAGCCGGTGCGCGCCCGACAAGGTGATGCCGCGCAAAATCGCACTGCCCGTGTTGCTGTAGCAGCCGTAGGGGGAGGCGCACGTGCCGGCGGCGCCGAAATCGATCAGGCCGGTCACGCGGTTGCGGTAGGCCACGACGCCAAAGCGGCTGTCCTGCCGCGACCAGTGCAGACCCAGCTCGACGTTGCGGCTTTTTTCGGGCGTCAGGTCAGGGGCGCCGTATTCCGAGAATCGCTGGTACAGCGTCGGCACGCGAAACGCCGTGCCTGCCGCGCCGGTCACGCGCCAGCCGGGCGCAAAACTGTAGCCATAGGCCACGCCGCCGGTGGTCTGGCCGCCGAATTCGCTGTCGCGGTCGTAGCGCAGGTTGACTTGCAAGGTGTGCGGGCCGCCGCTGTAGCCGTAGCCCAGGGCAATGGCGTTCTGGTGGCGGCTGCGGTCGATGGGGTCGTTGACCAGCGCGTCATCCCGCCGCTCCAGCGCCGCGGTGACGAGGTGGTTGCCTTCACGCCATTCGTTCTGGAACAGGAAGTTGCGCAACGTCGTCTTGTTGGAGTAGCCGGAGGGCCAGTCATCGTAGCGGTGCTGCGACTGGCTCGCCGACAGGCGCGTGCTGTAGTGCGGGCTCCACTGCGCGCTCCAGGTGGCGCCCAGCGTATCCAGCCGGCTGTCGCCCCGATCACGCAGGCCGGGCATGTAATCGTTGTATTGGGCCTTCATGTCGGTGTGCGTGCCGCTCAACTCCAGCCGGTGCGCGGGGTTGATCTGCAGGCCCAGGCGGCCGTTCACGGCGTTCTGGCGGTAGCCATCGATGATGGGACTATCGTCGCTCTGGCGGTAGCCCCGGCTGATGTCGCGCTCCAGCCCCAGCGAATAGTCCACCGCGCCGTTCTGGCCCGAAAAACCCGCCTCCAGTTTGCCGGTGCGATGGTTGCCTGCGCCTACGCCTACATAGGGAGTAAACGCGCCCTCGCCCTTGCGGGTAAAAATTTGCACCACGCCGGCAATGGCGTCGGAGCCGTACACCGCCGCTGCCGGGCCGCGCACGATCTCGATGCGATCGACCTGGCCGAGCGCAATGGCCTCCCAGGGCGCGCCCGCCGTGGTCTGGGTGTCCACGCGCACGCCGTCGATATAGACGGCGGCAAAGCGGTTGTCGCCGCCGCGGATGTACAGGCTGGTGGCGGCGCCGGGGCCGCCGGTGCGCGACAGCTCCAGCCCCGGCTGGCGTTGCAGCAGGTCGGCGATGTTGACGGCGCCGCTCAGCTCGATCTGGGCGCGGTCGATCAGCGTCACGTCGGCCAGCACGTCGGCCAGCGGCTGCGCCACGCGCGTGGCGGTGACGATGGTCTCCGGCAACGGCAGCGCATCTGGTTGGGCGGTGGCCGCCGTGGCCGAGCCGGAAGCGGCTTGGGCATGGGCGGGGTTGAGCGCGGCGAGCGCGCACGAAAACGCGAGCGGCAACGCAAGGTGCCGGAACGCAAGCGGGTGTTTTTTCATGACGGAAAGCACACGAGAGTAGTGTCGTGTCACGACACTGGGCTACCCCTGCCGGCTTCCCCGCCGGCGCGTGGGGTGAACATGGCCGCGCCAGGCGCAGCCTCCTCATTGGCCGGTATCCGGGCTGGCGGAGGTCGCTCCTTCATGCCTCGCCTTCCCGGCTTCAGGCCCGTGAGGGCGTCGGCCAGTGGCGGTATGAGGCTGGGAGCCGGCGCCGCAATGAATCGCATCGCGGCGCCATCCGCTTACCGTTGCGGGGGCAGCGCAGGTTAGGCCGGGGTCCGGGCCGGACCAGCCCCCCTGCTTCCCGTTGAACTGCTGCCGTGCGAACCACGGCGCGCGAGCACCAACGCCGGCGATTGTAAGGTAGGGCATGAGCGCGCGCACCTACAATGCGCGGGTCAGCCAGAGGAGACGACGAGCTGCCATGACCAACCCGCCCCTCACCGAACAGATCGCCGAGCGCGTCGAGCGCCTGCTCGTGCGCCATGAGGAATTGCGCCGCACCAACGAACTGCTTGCGCAGCAGGTGCAGGCGCTGACGCACGAGCGCGACAGCCTCAAATCGCGCCTGATGGCCGCGCGCGCGCGCGTCGATGCGCTGATCGACCGCCTGCCCGCCGCCGCCGCGGTGCTGCCCGCCGACCAGGCCGATGGCGGCAAGGAGGGGGCACCGACATGAAGCAGTTGGAAATCAAGATCATGGGCCAGGGCTACCTGCTCGGCTGCCCCGAAGGCGGCGAAGAGCGCCTGCGCGAAGCCGTGTACCGGGTGGACGCCGCCATGTGCAAAATTCGTGACGCCGGCAAGATCAAGGCGCGCGACCGCATCGCCGTGCTGGCCGCGTTGAACCTGGCTTTCGAGCTGGAAACACCGCCGCCCGCGCCCGCTGCCACCCCCCCCGCATTGGGCGAGGAACCGCCCCTGACCCCCGCAGAACAGACCACCCTCGCCAGCCTGCTCGCGCGCCTCGATCAGGCGCTCAGGGACGATGGGTGTCTGCTTTAGATTTTCATTTTCCATCAGGGAAAAATTCGGATGGGCCGGCGAAAAACGCGACCCAGCCCCCATTTTCCAATTTCTGAGAATCTTCGAGAAAGCGTTTGCCTGAATCGGAAGATGTATCGGAATTCATGTTTGCGTTTTCCCGCTGAAGCCCGCCATGCCCCTCGATTCCACCCAGCGCTTTACCGACCGCGTCGCTGATTACGTTCGTTATCGCCCCGGTTATCCTGCCGAATTGATTGATTTTCTGCATGAAACCTGCGCGATTCCGCCCAGGGCGCGGGTCGCTGATATGGGCGCTGAAACAGGTATTTCCAGTAAATTGCTGCTCGATGCCGGGCACCCGGTCATTGCCGTCGAGCCCAACGATGCCATGCGCCAAGCCGCCGACCAATGGCTGTCCGGCTACCCCGGCTATTCGAGCGTTGCCGCGCCCGCCGAACAGACCACGCTGCCCGGCGCCAGCGTCGATCGGGTCATCGCCGCGCAGGCTTTTCACTGGTTCGACCGCGATCGGGTGCGCCAGGAATTTGCCCGTATCCTGCGCCCCGGCGGCCGGCTGGCGCTGCTGTGGAACGCACGTTTGCTCGATGGCAGCGCTTTCTTGCGCGGTTATGAGGCGCTGCTGCAAGCGCATGGCGTCGATTACAACGCCGTGGCCGAGCGTTACAGCGACGATGCCGACATGCAGCAATGGTTTGGCCCAGGGTTGCGGGACACCGGTCATTTCCATTATGTGCAGAAACTGGATTTTGACGGTTTGCGTGGCCGTCTGATGTCCTCGTCATACGCGCCGAAGCCCGGGCACCCCCATTTTGAACCGGCCATGCAGGTGCTCCAATCCCTGTTCGACGCCACCGCCCGGCAAGGAGTTGTCGATTTTGAATACGATACCCGGATTTACGTTGGCGTCTTGTGACCGGGCATTGACAAGCCGATTGAGCTTCATGTTGCAGCCAAGGTTTCTTTTGCCACTGCCGAAGGCAAAAATTGCCGCGCTGGCATCACAATGACGGCGCAAGGAGACTCAAACAGCATGAGCGCAACCCACGAACTGCTCCAGCGGGCCATCGACAACCCCGGCGTGTTGCAATGGCATACGTGGTCGGCGCTTGCGCCCGGCCCGGCGCTGGTGGTGCTGGGCGCGGTGCATGGCAACGAGGCGTGCGGCGCGCACGCCATCGCGCGCGCGATGGATGATCTGCTGCATGGCCGGTTGACGCTGGCGCGCGGACGCCTGACGCTGGTGCCGGTGGCCAATCCGCTGGCCTTTGGCCGCAACACGCGCGAGGGCGAGCGCAATCTGAACCGCCGCTTCGTGCCGCTCGCCGCGCCGCGCGATTACGAGGACCGCATCACGAGCCAGCTCGCGCCCCTGCTGGCGGCGCACGACGCGCTGCTGGATCTGCATTCGTTTCATACGCCCGGCGACCCTTTTGCCATGGTCGGCCCGCGCAACAACAGCGGCGCGCGCGAGCCTTTTGCCCGCGCCGGCGAGGAGATGGCGCTGGCGCGCGCACTGGGCGCACAGCGCGTCGTCGAAGGCTGGCTGGAGGTGTACGACCGCGCCGCCCGCGCACGCGGCCAGTTGCCCGACGAAGAAGGCATCGGCACCAATGAGTACATGCGCAGCCAGGGCGGCTACGCCGTGACGCTGGAGTGCGGCCAGCACGAGGATCCGCAGGCCATCGAGGTGGCCGCTCGCGCGCTGCGCGGCGCGCTGGCCGCGCTGGGGCTGGCGCAAGTGCAGGCGCCAGCGCGCTTTACCGGCGCTTCGACGCAGCTCAAGGAGGTGGTGCTGCGCGAATCGCCGCACGACCGGCTGGCGCGCGACTGGCGCAGCTTTGACGCCGTGCAGGCCGGCGAGGTGATCGGCATCCGCGCCGATGGCCGTCCCGTGCTGGCCCCGCGCGCCGGCTGTGTACTGTTCTCGCACCCGGAAGCGGAGGTGGGCCGCGAGTGGTTTTATTTGGCCGAGAGCGAGACACGCCCCTGAAGGGCGCGCTCATTGGCCGCGGTCAACCCTGCTACACTGCGCCGCATGTTCGTTTCTCACACTGTCATTTCATCGCTGGACGTTGCCGTCCAGGGGGCTTGGCCCTGGCGCAAGCCTGCGTACTGACTTTGTGAACGCGCCCGCAACGGGCGCTCAAGCGCGGCAGCCAGGCAACCGGCCCGCCGCATCCAGGAAAACGAATGGCAGGGCTTGTCAACTGCCTTGCGCAGAGCGCCAAGGAGGCTCGACGCTCATCATGATTACCGAACTCGAATTCAAAAGCCTGGCCGGCCAAGGCTACAACCGCATTCCCTTGATGGCCGAGGCGTTTGCCGAT
>WRJY01000287.1 GCA_009778355.1 Desulfovibrionaceae bacterium
GGATGGTGCAAAGTGATTTCGACGGCACCATCAGCTTGCTCGACGTCACCGACACCCTGCTCCAACGCTTTGGCCGCCCCGGCTGGCAGACGCTGGAAGACGCCTGGGAGCGCGGCGCCATCGGCTCGCGCGAGGGCAGTTGGCGGTGATTTCCAGATCGCCCAGCCCGTGGCGACGCAGCACGTGGGCGATGGCGCGGTCCAGGCCGCCGATGGCGTCGGCGGCAAGGGCGTGGGTCATACTGATTAACATGCGGCCTGTTTCCTTCCTCAAACTTCCACAGCGCCCATGCCGTCCGCGCCAGAACCAGTCACCGCCTACGTCGCCCTCGGCGCCAATCTGGGCGACGCGCGGACGGCGGTGCGCCGGGCGCTGGGTGATCTGGCCCAATTGCCGCACACGCAAGTCACCGCCCGTTCCAGCCTGTGGCGCAGCGCGCCGGTGGCCGCCAGCGGCCCCGACTTCATCAACGCCGTCGCTGAACTGCGCACCAGCCTGACCGCGCCTGATTTGCTGAACGCCTTGCAGCAACTGGAAAACGCCGCCGGCCGCCAGCGGCCCTATCCCAACGCGCCGCGCACGCTCGACCTGGATTTGCTGCGCCACGGCGACGCGCGCATCGACACCCCGCGCCTGCAAGTGCCGCATCCGCGCATGATGGCGCGCGCCTTCGTGCTGCGCCCGCTGGCCGAGATCGCGCCGCATCTGGTCAGCGCCGCCGCGCTGGAGGCGGTGGCGCGGCAGGCCATCGAACGCTTGCCGTGATCGACCGTCATCGAAAAACGCCCATGTCCATCCTGACCTCGATGCCCATAACGGCGCAAACCGTGCTGCTGCTCATCGCCAGCAATGTGTTCATGACCTTTGCCTGGTACGGGCACCTGAAGAACCTGGCGACATCGCCGTGGTACGTGGCGGCGTTGCTCAGTTGGGGCATCGCGCTGTTCGAGTACCTGCTGCAAGTGCCGGCCAACCGCATCGGGCACCAGCAGTTCAGCGTCGGCCAGCTCAAGATCATGCAGGAGGTCATTACGCTGGCGGTGTTCGTTCCGTTTGCCATGATTTATCTCAAGGAACCGCTCAAACTCGACTACCTGTGGGCCGCGCTGTGCATTACGGGGGCGGTTTACTTCATTTTTCGCAATGGCTAAGAGCCTGTTTACGATCTCAGCGGGCCTGCTGAGATCGTAAGCAGGCTCTAAGGCCTTAAACTTGGGCCCAACGGCCTGGCGTCCAATCGCCCAGGTCCCGTCCATACGAATCAACCCTCAGAGCGGAGCTCTTTCTCATGCTGTTCAGCAAACTGTTGCCCAAGGAGGGCAATTTTTTTGACCTGTTCAACCAGCACGCCGACCGCATCGTCGAGGCGGCCCATGCGTTTCAGCAACTCGTGGCCAATTACGCCGACCCGCACCTGCGCGACAAGTACATCCAGGAAGTGGACAACGCCGAGCGCGCCGCCGACCGCGTGACGCACGAGGTCAACCGCCTGATCCACACCACCTTCATCACCCCGATCGACCGCGAGCACATCCACGGCCTCATCAACCAGATGGACGACGTGGCCGACCTGTTGCAGGATTCGGCCGAAAGCATGGCGCTGTACGACGTGCGCCACATGACGGACGAGATCGTGCGCCTGACGGATCTGTCGGTCAAATGCTGCCAGCGCGTGCAGGCCGCCGTGCGCCTGCTGGGCAAGGTGACCGAACCGGCCACCGCCGAGGCCACGCTCAAGACCTGCGAGGAGATCGACCGCCTCGAATCCGATGCCGACCGCGTCATGCGCAGCGCCATGAGCAAGCTGTTCCGCGAAGAGCCGGACGTGCGCGAGGTCATCAAGCTCAAGGCCATCTACGAGCTGCTGGAAACCATTACCGACAAGTGCGAGGACGTGGCCAACCAGATCGAAGGCATCGTTCTGGAGAACTCGTGATTGCGCCTTACTGACATGGGAACCATTCAAACAACCCTGTGGGTCGTCGTGATGCTGGTCGCGCTGGCGCTGGCGTTCGACTTCATGAACGGCTTTCACGATGCCGCCAACTCGATTGCCACCGTCGTTTCCACCGGCGTGCTGCGGCCCACGCAGGCGGTGGTGTTCGCCGCCTTCTTCAACGTCCTGGCCATCTTCATCTTTCACCTCAGCGTGGCGACCACGGTCGGCAAGGGCATCGTGCAGCCCGGCGTGGTGGACACGCACGTGGTGTTCGGCGCGCTGGTGGGCGCCATCACCTGGAACCTGATTACCTGGTACTACGGCATTCCGTCGAGTTCGTCGCACGCGCTGATCGGCGGCATCGTCGGCGCGGTCATGGCCAAGACCGGCGCCAGCGTTCTGATCGCCTCCGGCATTCTCAAAACCGTGGCGTTCATCTTCATTTCGCCGCTGCTGGGTTTTCTGTTCGGCTCGCTGATGATGGTGGCGGTGGCGTGGGTCTTTCGCCGAATGCGGCCCAGGCAGGTCGACAAGCTGTTCCGGCGGCTGCAACTGCTGTCGGCCGGCGCCTACAGCCTGGGCCACGGCGGCAACGACGCGCAAAAGACCATCGGCATCATCTGGATGCTGCTCATTGCCACCGGCTACACCAGCGCCGGCGATACCGCGCCGCCGGTGTGGACCATCGTCTCCTGCTACATGGCCATCGGTTTGGGCACCATGTTCGGCGGCTGGCGCATCGTCAAGACCATGGGGCAGAAAATCACCAAGCTCAAGCCGGTGGGCGGCTTTTGCGCCGAAAGCGGCGGGGCGCTGACGCTGTTCATCGCCACCTGGATGGGCGTGCCGGTATCCACCACGCACACCATCACCGGCGCCATCGTCGGCGTCGGCGCCACCCAGCGCGCCAGCGCGGTGCGCTGGGGCCTGGCCGGCAACATCGTCTGGGCCTGGGTGCTGACCATTCCGGCCTCGGCGTTCGTTGCCGCGCTGGCGTACTGGGTCAGTCTGTATATCTATTGAAGACAGGCCCGGTAGCGAAGAACTATAATTACCAGTTTTTCGATGTGTCGCTGGCCGGGTGGCCATGTCGCGTGTCTCAACATCGGAAGAACCCGGCGCCGCGCCAGGCATGGCCTTGGCGGCGCCAGAACACCCAGGATCACCATCACATCATGGTCGTTATTCGTCTCTCGCGCGGCGGCGCCAAGGCCCGCCCGTTTTACAACATCGTCGCTGCCGACAAGCGCGTGCGCCGCGATGGCCGCTTCATCGAGCGCATCGGCTTTTACAACCCCGGCGCCGCCGAAAGTGAAGAGGGCCTGCGCATCGCCCAGGACCGCCTGACCTACTGGAAGGGCGTCGGCGCGCAGTTGTCGCCCACGGTCGAGCGCCTGGTGCGCCAGGCCGCCAAGGCCGCCGCTTGAAGTGAAATACCCCCAGGCTCCACGCGCTTCGCGCTGTTGCGCCTCCCCCCTCAAGGGGGCGCAGCCACTGGCCGGGGAAACTTCGGTCGCGGCTGCCTTGGCCCGGCTTGCTCCGCGGCCTTTTGATCCTTTTGTGTTTCATGCGTCGCGGGCAGTGTGCGGCGCCATGAATAGCTGATGCCATCATGATTTCAGGGCTGGAGCCGGTTGAGCTGCCGGCGGACGCGGTCGAAGTGGGCCGCGTGCAGGGCGCCTGGGGCATCAAGGGCTGGATCAAGGTTCAGCCCTACAGCGCCTCTCCGGAGGCGCTTTTTTCTTGCAAACGCTGGTTTCTGCTGCCGCCCGAGCGCGGCCCCAAAGCGGCGTTCGATGGCCCGGCGCGCCTGAAGATCAAGGAAGCGCGCCAGCACGCCGACGCTGCGGTCGCCAGCGCGCACGGCCTTGCCGACCGCGACGCCGCCGAGGCGCTGAAAGGCGCGCGCATCTTCATCCCGCGCTCGTCCTTCCCGACGCCGGAAGAGGGCGAATACTACTGGGTGGACCTGATTGGCCTGGCCGTGGTCAACCGCGAGGGCGTGGCCCTTGGCGAAGTGGCCGACCTGATGTCCACCGGCGCGCAGCAGGTTCTGGTGGTCGGCTACCAGCAGGCCGGCAAGCCGTGCGAGCGGCTGATCCCGTTCGTCGATGCCTACGTGGACGAAGTCGATTTGCAAGCCAGGCGCATCATCGTGGACTGGCAGGCCGATTACTGATTTTCATTGGCGGCCGCGCGCAGGCAGTCCAACGCCAGCGTGACGGCGCGGCGGTTTTCGTCGGCGCGCCAGTACATCGAGACTTCACCAAAACTGTCGAGCGTCATTGGCAGCACGCGCAGTAACTTCAGGTGGGCGAAGTGTGCCGCGGTGCGGTGCGAGGCGACGCCGATCAGCGTCGAATTGGCCAGCAGGGTGAGGTTGAGCAGCGTCGAGTTCAATTCCACGCAATGGCGTGGCAGGCTGTACCCGGCGGCGGCAAGGGCTGCTTCCACGGCATTGCGGATCGGCGTGCCCTTGGGCCAGACGATCCACGGGTAAGCGAACAGGTCGTCCCAGCCGATGGCCCGTCGCCTGGCCAGCGGGTGCTTGAGCCCGGTGACGAAGTGGATTGGATCGCGGTAGAGCATTTCGGTGTGCCAGCCGCCTTGATCCGAACCCGCCGGTTCAGCGGCAGGCATGGTGCGGCCCACCACGATGTCCAACTCGCCTTGCAGGAATTGGGGCATGAGTTGGTCCATCGCGCTTTCCACCAGCCGCGCCTGCACGTGCGGCAGCTTCTCAATGAGGCGCATGACCGCCAGCGGCACCACGCCAGTGACCGCAGCGCCCGAAGCGCCAATGACCACCCGCCCGCTGCCGCCGCCGAGCAGCGCATGCATGTCATCGCGCGCGCTGTCCAGATGCCCTGTAATGCGCCGGGCATGGCCGATCAGCATCTCGCCGTGGGGTGTGGGCCGCAGGCCGCGCGCGTGGCGCTCGAACAGCGGCAGACCGATGTCCGCTTCCAGTTCCTTGAGCCACTTGGAAAGGGCCGGCTGCGTGCTGTACAAGGCGCGCGCCGATTGACTCAGGTTGCCGGTCTGTGCGATCGACATCAGTACTTGCAGGTGGCGCAGCCGCAGGCGGTAGGTCCAGTCCATGTATACCTCTTTATGTATGGGTAAGCGTATTTTTTCATTTCACAAGGCATATCTTAGGGGCTATAAATCGCACTTATGGGCTTGCCTTGCAAGGGACGCCGCCCGCGGTCACCTGCCTTTGTTCGTCTTTGCCACCCAGGATTCAAGCACGCAGATTCATGAAAATTGTTCGTTTCAACCATGGACGCCTGGGCATCAGTGATGGCCGTAAAGTCGTGGATGTCAGTCATCTGTTTGGCGCCGGGCCGGGGGAGTGGCCGCCGGTCGGCATCAACCGGCTGATCCGGGATTTCGACCAGCACCGCGCCGAATTTGCCCGCCTTCTCCAGACGGAAGCGGGTGTGCCGCTGGCATCTGTGCGTCTTGAAACACCGGTGCCCTGGCCCAACAAGCTGATGGCCTATCCAGTCAACTACCATGACCACGCCCAGGAAATGGCTTCCAAGGGCTTGGCCAGCGTGCAGGGCTACTTTCTCAAGTCGAATTCTTCATTGAGCGGTCCGCAGGATCCAGTCGAGTTGCCTGCTCTGCCTGGCCGCGAGATCCACCATGAATGCGAAATCGCACTTATCATCGGCAAGCAAGGCCGTCAGATTCCTCCCGAAAAAGCCCTGGAATACGTGTTCGGCTATGCCTGTCTGCTTGACATGACGGTGCGCGGCAAGGAAGAGCGCGTGTTCCGCAAGTCGTATGACACCTTTACCCCGGTCGGCCCCTGGATCGTGACGGCTGACGAAGTGCCGGACCCCGGGGACATCGACATGAAACTCTGGGTCAACGGTGCATTGCGCCAGCAGGCCAATACGCGCGACCTGATCGTCGATATCCGCCAGATGGTGTCGATTGCTTCATCGGCCTCGACCCTTTTCCCGGGCGACCTGATTGCCACCGGCACGCCTGCCGGGGTTGACAAGGTTGTGGCGGGCGATGTCATCACGATCGAAGTTGCCCATGTGGGCAGGATGTCCGTGCCTGTCGTGCAAGGCAAGTTCGGGGCCAACATCGTTTTTGAGAAACCCTACGAATTCGTACGAAACCACTAAGGAGACGCTAATGAGCAACCAGGCAAACCAGACCCCCGCGCAAGCCATTGAACGCATCAAGGCCACGCGCAATCTCGATGAAATTTATCCGGTTCTCGCCGACCTGCGGGCAACTGCGGGTTGGCACAAAAAACGGCCATCGCTGTGGAAGGAGCCACGCACCGAGTTCCAGCCCATGCACTGGAGCTACGAAGTCAGCCGCGTTGCGCTTGACCAGGCGGGGCAGTGGATCGGTACCGACCTGGCCGAGCGGCGCACTCTGATGCTGTTCAACCCGGTCGGCGACAACGATTACGACACCGTGCGCACGATCGTATCGGCCTATCAGATGATCAAACCCGGTGAATACGCCCGGGCGCACCGTCACTCGGCCACCGCAATGCGCCTGATCATGGACGCCGAACCCGGTTGTTTCACCGTTGTCGATGGCGCCAAGCTGCCCATGCAAACGGGCGATTTCCTGCTCACGCCTGGCGGTTGCTGGCACAGCCACTACAACGAAGGCAAAACCAACGGTTACTGGATCGATTTTCTCGATGTGCCGCTGGTGCATCTGCTGGAACCCATGTTCTACGACGAGTATCCTGATGGCCGCCAGCCGGTCAAGGTTGAACTCACCGAGCACGATTGGTATTTCAGGGCGGCCAAAACGCGGCCTCAGCTCCACGCCCAGCCCGAACGCGATGGATACAAGCGCCTGCTGCTGAACACGCAAGCGCATGTCGTCACGATGGAAATTTGCTACCTCGCGATCGCGCCGGGCGCCAAAACGGTATTCCGGCGCAATACCGCCAGCCGCATTTTCGCCATCACGCAGGGCAGCGGTCGCGCCCGTGTGGGTTCGCGCGACTTCACCTGGAAGCGCGGCGATGTGATCGCCGTTCCCAGTTGGGTCGATTATTCCCTGAGCGCGGACGAGCCTTCGGAGATGCTGGAAGTATCCGACCGTCCGGTGCTCGACAAACTCCGCCTGTATCGCGAAGCCAACTAAACGCCACGGACGTATCCAACATGAGCAAACCCAAGGTACTTATCGCGGGCGGTGGCATCGGTGGTCTGTCCGCGGCCATCGCGTTGCTGAAACGCGGTTTCGACGTTCAGGTTTTCGAGCAGGCGAGTGAGCTGCGCGAATTCGGCGCTGGCATTCAGATCAGCCCAAACGGTAATTGCGCGCTCGCTTCACTGGGCGTGTTTGAGGCGCTGCACCGACTGGCCAATCCATCAGAAGCCAAGGAAATTCGCCTCTGGAACACGGGCAAGACCTGGCCGTTGTTCGATTTGGGCGCGGCCGCGGTGCGCAAATACGGCTTTCCCTATATGACGGTATTCCGGCCCGATTTGCTGGGCGTACTGGCCGATGAAGTCAGGCGGCTCAAACCCGATGCCGTGCAAGTCAGCGCACGTTGCGTTGGCGTCGAACAGGTCGGCAATGGCGTTCGGCTGCAGATGGAAGATGGCCGCACTTTCACCGGCGACCTGCTGGTGGGAGCCGATGGCGTGCGCTCGAAGGTTCGCGCAGCCCTGTTCGGAGAAGACCCGATTCTCTTTTCGGGCATGGTGGCCTGGCGCGCCCTGATTCCCATGGATCGGCTGCCGGAAAGATTCCGCCGCAGCGTTGCCGTCAACTGGGTCGGGCCGGGCGGTCATTTGGTCCACTATCCCATCCATAACGGAGCCTACATGAACTGGGTCGGCACCTTGGAAGGTTCCCAATGGGCCGGTCCGCCCTGGAATGCCCAGACCAATGTCGAGGAAGCCCAGAAAGCCTTCGCGGGCTGGCACGAGGACATCCACACCATGCTGGCGCAGGCGCCTTCGGTCACGAAGTGGGCGCTGTGCGGCAGACCCTTTCTCGACAGTTGGACGAAGGGCCGGGCGACCCTGCTGGGTGATGCCTGTCATCCCACCTTGCCCTTCCTCGCGCAAGGCGCCGTACATACCCTGGAGGACGCCGTGATTCTGGCGCGATGCCTGGAGTCCCATGCCGACCCGCAGGTTGCTTTGCAACGCTACGACGCACTCCGCCGTCCTCGCGCCTACCGCATGATGCGAGGCGCTACTGAAAATACCCAACGTTTCCATAATCCCGCTTTGGCCGCAGCCGATACGGCTGATGAATTTATTTCGCGGGAATGGCAGTCAGACGCTATCAGCGAGCGTTACGACTGGCTGTTTACCTATAACGTGGACACTGTGGACGTGTGAACCGGATGAGGTGAGCAGCGCCTCCTCGTGTGCGGGCTTGTGCCGGGAAATGTTTGAACGAAATAATACATCCGCCGCTTTATCCTGGTGACAGTTTATCTGATTTACCGAGGTTGGTAATTGTCAACTCTGTGTAAATTTCCGTGATAACCCGTAACCGTCTTTGACGAAGGTTTTATTTTTTTGACCGTTTGGCCGCGCTGAAGCATGTCCATTAAATTAATTATAATTACGTTTGATCCAATTTTCGAATGATATTGGCGGCGGTATGTTTTGCAATAATATATTTAGAATATTTCCGAGACGATGTGAAATGAAAAATTTCGGCAACATAAAAGTGTGTGTCATCGGTGCGCTGGCAGCCGGAACAGGCACGATTGCTTCGTTCGCGTATGCGCAATCGAGTGTGACCATGTATGGGATCGCCGATGGCGGCATGGGCTACACGACGAATGCTACCAACACGAACGATCAGAACCATTCTGCCGTGCATATGGTTTCTGGCGGCCAGGCCAATGATCGCTGGGGGCTCAAGGGAACTGAAGACCTTGGGGGTGGATTAAAGACCGTGTTTCAGCTCGAAAACGGGTTCAGTCTGGCGACCGGCGCATTGCAGCAAGGTGGCAGGATATTCGGACGGCAGGCATTCGTTGGAATCAAATCACCCTATGGCGCCTTTACATTTGGGCGTCAGAAAGTGCCACTCTTCGATTTCTTTTATGATCTTGATCCGCTTACGTATTCCAACTGGTCACTCTCCGTTTACGACAGCCAATTCGCGAACCGTGCGGACAACTCGGTCAAATATATGGGCCATGCTGGCCCGCTTACGTTCGACCTTCTCTACAGCGCAGGTTACGACACGACCGTCGTAGATACTACAGGGGTTTCCATTGACTCCCGGGTCGGTCAGGAAATAAGTGGCGGCATATTGTACAGTGCAGGTACGGCTCTTGCGGCGCTCGTCTACGACATGCGTCACGGCGCAACGATGGCGACAAAGGGAAACACCGAACAGCGCCTCGCTTTCGGCGCGAGTTATGAATTTACTCCATCGGTAAAAGGGTATGGAGGCTACAGGTGGTTCAACAGTTCCGTGCCGACCACGGCAGGCCGCTCCGACATGTATTACGGCGGCGTTCAGTTCAGGGTTTCTCAGGCATTATTTATCACTGGCGCGGTTTATTACACCAACATCAAGTCAGCAAAACAACATCCGGTCGCTTTTGGTATTCAATCGAAGTATTATTTGTCCAAAGTGACCAGCCTCTACACACAGGTCAGCTACGCCAAGAACAGCAATGGATCGAACTTGGGTGTCGCCGGATATGGCACTGGCGTCGTCGCTGGAAAGAATCAGACAGGCATTGAGATTGGTGTCATGCACCAGTTTTAGAAACCATATTGAATCAAAAAATGAATCATGATCCGAATTATATCCTCAGTCAATTTTTGATGTATGAGACGCAGCCGTTTCACATGAAGTCATGGCGTGTCAATGTTGTAAAGTGCGTAACGAGAAATTAATGGAAATATTGCCGTGAAAATAATTCATCAGACAACCTCATTCCTGCGAACTGTCTGTTTTGGCTTGATTTATTTATTATCATGCCATGTTCATGCAGGATCTTTCCCCGCACACCCCATCAACTTGGTCGTTGGTTATGCGCCCGGTGGTCCAACAGATATTCTTGCGCGCCAGCTTGCCACTGAGCTTGGCAAGACACTGGGGGAAAATATTTTGGTCATCAACAAGGCAGGCGCCAGTGCCAATATTGCCGCCGCCTATGTGGCGAGCGCCAAGCCCGATGGTTACACCTTGCTGTTTGGTGATCTGACGCTGGCCACCAACCCCAGCCTCATGCGCGACATGCCGCTGAACCCGTTGAAGGATTTCAAGGCCGTGGCTTCGGTCGGCGTTGCCCCGCTCGTTCTGGTTGTCAATCCGGCTGTGCCTGCGAATACCCTGCCAGAATTGATCGCGTATGCACACGCCAACCCGGATAAACTAAATAACGGTACCGCGGGCTATGGCAACCTCACTCACCTGGCTGGCGAGGTATTAAAGCGCGATGAAAGCATCAAGATTCAGCAGATTCCCTATAACGGATCTGGCCCCATGTTGACCGATTTGATCGGCGGGCAGGTTTCCATGGGCATCACCGGCCTGAGCAGTACCTTGGGCAACATTAAAGATGGCCGCGTACGCGCATTGGCGATCACCGGCCCACGGCGCTCATCGCTGTTGCCTGATGTGCCAACCTTCTCCGAGGCGCTGGGCAAGCCCATGCCCGAGCTTTCTCTGGGTTCCTGGTGGGGCGTATTTGCATCTGCTGACACGCCGGATGATATCATTCAAAAACTCAACACCGCTATTAATGCCGCGCTGCACTCGCCCGGTCTGGATGAACGGCTTGCTTCTACTATGAATATTGAAATTGATACCGGTACGCCAAAGTACATGGATGATCGCCTCAAATCTGAGTCCAGCACCTGGGCCAAAGTTATCCGCCAGGCTGGCATTCAGGCGAAATAACATCAGCTTGCATTTGAAATCCAGAATTGCATAGGGGTGGAAAAATGCAGCTTCTTGTGGGAGCGCGCACCTCGAAGCGCTGGGAGAGGGAACGGCGCGATGCACGCCGGGGGCGGTCACGATTCAAGGGACTTTGACATCCTTGCTGATCTCGTCCAGAGTGCGGGTTTCGATGCCGGGGCAGCGATTCGTCCTCGCGCCTCGTGTTCCACTCCCGCAACCGCACAGCCCCATGCCCATCCAATCCCTGCTCATCGCCAACCGTTCCGAGATTGCCATCCGCGTGATGCGCGCGGCTTCGGAGATGAACATTCGC